>JADFMZ010000120.1 GCA_022563615.1 Planctomycetota bacterium | reverse complement strand
TGTTCATTACACCATGCCGGAGGATCGGATCGCACAGGCTACGGTGGACATCCTGGAAGAACTGGATTTGCAGGTGAAGCGGTTCCGCCGATTGGGGAAGCTGCTCGAGGCGCAGCGGCTTTTGGCCCGCACCCGATACGACGTCGAAATGTTACGCGAGGTGGGCTACTGCTCGGGCATCGAAAACTATTCCCGACATCTCAACGGCACCGAGCCCGGGGCTAAACCCTTTACGCTGATTGATTATTTCCCTAAGGATTTCATGCTCATCGTGGATGAATCGCACGCCACGATGCCGCAGATTCGGGCTATGTACCACGGCGACCGATCACGCAAGGAAACGCTGGTCGAGCATGGGTTTCGCCTTCCGAGCTGTTTGGACAACAGGCCCATGCGGTTCGAGGAGTTCGAGGGCATGTGGCATCAGGTCGTGTTCATCTCGGCCACGCCGGCGGCTTATGAACTGGAGAAATGTGGCGGGGAGGTCGTCGAGCAGATCATCCGACCGACCGGACTGGTGGATCCAACGATCCATGTGGTTCCCGCCCGAGGGCAGGTGCCTGATCTGCTGCGACGGATTTATGAACGTATCGCAGCCAAGGAGCGCGTGTTGGTGACCACGCTCACCAAACGGCTGGCTGAGGATCTGTCCAAATACATCGAGCAGGAGGGCGTTCGCTGCCGCTACATGCACGCCGACATTGTTACGCTCGAACGCGTGACCATCCTCAGAGAGCTGCGCGAGGGCAAGTTCGACGTGCTGGTCGGCGTGAACCTGCTGCGCGAGGGGCTGGACCTGCCGGAAGTGTCGCTGGTGGCCATCCTCGATGCCGACAAGGAGGGCTTCCTGCGCAGCGAGACCTCGCTGATTCAAACCATGGGGCGCGCGGCCCGCAACGTCCATTCCGAGGTGATCCTGTATGCCGATAAGATCACGGGCAGTATGCAGCGGGCGATGGATGAGACGGACCGGCGGCGCATCCGCCAGCTTGAGCACAATAAGAAGCACGGCATCACGCCGGAAACCATTCGCAAAGCCATCCGCAGCACCCTCGAACGAACGGTCAACGCCCATCGGATCGCAGCCGATGCCATTAGCGCCTCGGAGGACCAGCTCGATCGGACCGAACTGATCGCGATGCTCGAAAAGGAGATGCTCGAAGCGGCTGAGGCCCTAGATTTCGAGCGCGCCGCCCAACTCCGCGATCGGATCAAGGAACTCAAGGAAGCGCCGGAATTGCGGGTCGTCCGGACGATTGCCCACGACGACCCGCCGGGCAAACGCAGCCGCAAGAGCCCCAAACGCAGGAGCCCAACGTAGGGCTCCCAGAGGCAGGTGGCCTCGATCGTTCAAGTTCGATTCCCGGCACATCCGATGAAAGGAAGGGTGCGCAGTCGGGCCTGCCTCTTGGAAAGGGTGTTGGAATGGCGGATGTTCTAGATCAGACTGAGGTTGATGCGCTACTGGCCGCCGTGGAGACGGGTGGCGTCGAAAACGCTGCGGAGTCCGTGGGGGTTCGCAGTAGGCGCCCCCCAAAGGAGGTCCACAGCTACGATTTCAAGCGGCCCGAGCGCGTCAGCAAGGAGCAGATGCGAGCCCTGGAGGGCATTCACGATTCCTTCGGGCGCAACTTTGGGGCTTCGCTATCGGGGTTCCTTCGGACGATCATCGAAGTTCGGGTGGCTACAGCCGAGCAGCTTACCTACAGCGAGTTCATTCATTCGCTGCCCAACCCCACCAATTTCAACCTTCTGACGGCGGAACCACTCGAAGGGCAGATGTGCCTGGAGCTCAGTCCGCTGATCATCTATCCGATCATCGACCGGCTCCTGGGTGGTTCCAACGCGGAGCTGTTCATTCCGCAAAGGCCGCTCACGCTCATCGAGCAGCGGCTGGTGAGGTGCATCACGGATCGGGCGCTGACCTGTCTCACGGAGGCATGGAGCGAGCTGGTTCCCGCGCACTTCAAGATTACCGAGGTGGAGAGCAATCCGCACCTCGTGCAGATTGTCGCCCCCAACGAGGTGGTTGTCGTCCTCGGCTTCGAGATCAAGATCGGCGGACGGGCCGGCACCATGAGCTTGTGCATCCCCTTCAATGTCATCGAGCCGGTCATGGACAAACTGTTGTCCCAGGGTTGGCTGGCTTATCAACGGCGTTCCACCGATGTGGACAAATCGGACGACGTGGCCCGGGCGATCGGCGCGACCAGAGTCAATGTCACGGCGTATCTGGCTGAGACCGAAATGACCATGGGCGAGCTTCTGGGCCTTCAGCCCGGAGATATCATCCAGACGACCAAGGCCGTCGATGCCGAGATCATTTTGCAAGTCGAGGGTAAGAATAAGTACGCGGGGCGCATCGGCCGACACAAGGACCACCTGGCCGTCAAAATCACCCGACGTGCTGAGGTCGAAGAGTCCCTCTGACCCGTTCCAACGGCTTGCGAAATCCGCCCCCAACCGGCCAGGTGCAAGAGGGACAGGCGTGAGGCCATAAGAACCTGTTTGGGAAGCTTCTGTCAGAGCCGCGCCCGTGAGGAAGCGGTCTGGTTTCGCGGACGCAAAGCACTCTCTAGACCATTTCCCGTTTCTGCGTTCTGAGCCGCAGGCTTCAGCCTGCGCGACTCTTCGCTGCATAATACACCACAAAGGGCGAATGACCCGGCATGCCAATACGGAAATCGCTGTAGCGATCTCCCTTATTATGGACCCTCGAACACCCTGCGTTCACTGAGACCTCCATCTATCGGACATAGGGCCGGCGCTTGAACCGGGCTGCGGCTGCGCCTAAACTAACCTGCAAGTCGCGGGTCGGGGTAGCACACGATTCGGCGCGTCCTTTGGGGGAAGGGAGCAAACTATGGCTTGGATCAAGACACTCATCCACATCCATACCGACTATTCCTACGACAGCAACATTACCTTGGAAACCTTGGCGCGGTTTGCCGACCGGAACGGGTTTGCCTGCCTGGCGGTCACCGATCACGACACGATCGAAGGCGCCCTGCGCCTGCAATCGATGACGCAAACCAGGGTCATCGTGGGTGAGGAAGTCACGACGCTCGACGGCCATCTGATCGGCCTGTTCCTTCAGGAGCGAATTCGTCCGGGAATGCCTGCACGAGACACGGCGGATGCGATTCGAGAGCAGGGTGGCCTCGTGCTTGCGCCCCATCCGTTCGTCAAGGCGTTCGGCTGTGGCCTGGGTGATGCCGCCTGGGAGATCGCCGATCGGATCGACGCGGTCGAGGTGTTCAATGCGCAGAATCCCTGGGCCGGCGCCGATGCCCAAGCCGACGAGTTCGCCGATCGTCTGGCGCTGCCCAAGTTTGTCGGTACGGATACGCACTACGCGGGCAGCATCGCCCCCGCATATCAGGTCATGCCCGACTTTTCCGATCCCACCGGGTTCCTCGCGTCGCTCCGATCGGCTCGACGAACCGTGAAGCGCCACCCGCTCAGCTATTTCGCGTCCGCCGCCTATCGCACAGCCAGGTATCTGCTTGGATTGTCTTCCCCCCCGACTTTTGGCGCCCGATACCAGCCGGCCTACACGTCTGGGCCAGACACCTCCGCCGTCGCCCTGCCGCAAAGTTAGTGCAGCCTTGCGCCCCATTTGTGGGTGACCGGCAGCGTCCTGTTGCCGTGTGCCACTGCTTTTAAGCAGTGCCCACGGGGGTCTTCGTGCAGTTTATGCACTGCTCAAGAGCAGTGGCACACCCACAAGACGACGTGTGACCATGCACTAGGCCGGGTCGGGGCGACGGATCTTCTCGTAATCCACCGGGCGCTTCTCGACAAAGGCCTGGATGCCCTCGTGGACCTCGGGCGCTAGGTTGTGGATGGAAAGCCAATCGCGGGCGTGGCCGACGGTCAGGTGCCACGAAAAGTCACGCCAGAAGTTGAGCTGCTGCTTGGTATAACGGATGCACTCGGGCAGCTTGTTGACAAGCTTCTCGCACATCACGTCCACAGCCACATCCAGTTCGGCGCGAGGCACTACCTGATTGATGAGCCCCCATTCAAGGGCTTTGGCGGCTGGGATCTCCTCGCACAGGAGCAGAATCTCCCGTGCTCGGCGGTCGCCGACGATCAGCGGCAGCCATTGCGTCGCACCGGCGGCCGCTACACTGCCCCGGGCTGCGCCGACCTGACGGATGATGACGTCGTCGGCTGCGACGGCTAAATCGCACGACAGGTTCATCTCGTTGCCGCCGCCGACCACCATGCCGTTGAGGCGCGCGATGGTCGGCTTGCCGATGTTACGCAGCATTTCGTGAACGTTGATGAACGCTCCCATCCATTTCCAATAGGCGTCTGGCTTGTCGAGACATCGGTCGGCTTGCTCTTTCAGGTCGGCGCCGGTGCAAAAGGCCCGATCGCCGGCGCCGGTCAGCACCATCACGCGAATGTCGTCATCCCAGGAGACGTCCTCGAACGCCCGGTGCAGCTCGCGCAGCGTCGGCCAATCAAGACAGTTGAGCACCTTGGGGCGATTCATCACGACGGTCGCCCGATGGCCCTTCTTCTCGTAGAGGATGTTCTTGAAGTCGAACGACTCAGCCGGTTGTGCTTTGGGAAAGTTCATTTCTATTCACAAGATCAAGACTTTGTTCGTCGACGGCAGAAGTCCGAAAGAACATCGCTACTCACATCAATATTCGCGAATGTTACGATCAACCCAATGATAACGTGCGCGTCGGCGATCGCCAAGCAGCGGTTGACTGGAGTTGGGGATGCCAGGAATTACGGTTTCAACGTGCGGCAATAGGCAACGGTCTCATGCCGTACAGCCGGCGTCACTCCACCTTCGCGAACATCATGTGGATCAAGTCGCCGGCAAAGCTCATGACGTCCTTGGCCGCCGCCTTACCCTCATCGCTGTTGAGCGCCGCCATCATGGCGCCTTGGTCATCAAAATACAGTTCAGCCATCATGTAATACTTGGGCTCACCGCCGGGCGAGCCGGTGAAATGAGAAACCTCGATCCGTTTCAGCCCCGGCATCTTTCTGGCCAGCGGCGTATGGATTTCACGATAGTGCGTTTCAAAGGCATCCATGTCCGAAGGCTTCTTGTACATCGCTACGAGCTTGACCACGACTTAGCTCCTTTCAAGATAATGGGCCAACTGCTGTTTGTTCATCACCACCTGAACCTGCTTGCCGCGTGCCAGCAGACGGTCGCCATCATAAGCGGCCAGTTCGCACACGACACGCAGGTGGCGATCCCGAATCACTTCTTTCAGCTCGGCGCGAATCCGAACCGTCTTGCCCACGCCGCACGGGGCAAGATGGTCCACGCTGACGTGGGAGCCGATCCCTTCCTCGTGCTCTTCAAGATACTCCACCAGAACCTTTCGGGCAGCCATCTCGAAGTGATGGGCCACCGACCAGGTCGAGCAGCACCGGTGGACCACCACGCCGTCAAAGGCCGGGCACATTTCCTCCGTTACAAGGATGGTGACTTCACGGACGATGCCGGGTGTAAATCCAGACTTCATAGCCAATGAAAACCGAATCACGCCTGCCGAAATAGAAGAACGATCTTGGAGCCTATCTCATTATCCTTGGTGGCACCGGTTTTCAACCGGTGAAACCTACAGGTTACAAACCCGTGCCCCACCTGTTCGGATAGGCTCTTAGCCGCTACGACAAAGACGCCCGACCCAACCGAGCCGCGGGCTTCAGCCCGCGCGATCATCCCGCAGCTTCGTCCGTTCGTAACCATGCTTGGTTAGAGTGCGTTGGAGTGCCGCAAACGCCAAGGCGCAGGGCCGGGCGTCCTGCCCCGCTGGTCGGCCCAATGTAGCCGAAGCGCCGGACGCAGGCAAAGGCTGGCGGGACTTGTTCAGCCTTATGGGTGGTGCTACAATGCCGCGACGATGATGGGAAGGTCTGCCGCCATAGCGTGTTTCGTGGTACTTGGGGTTCCAGGTTTCGCGACCGTTCTATCCGCTCGACCGGCGCGGGTGGGCCAGTTGACGGCCCGGCTCGACATTGAGTTTCATGACCCCCAGCGCATCACGCTGCGTCTTCCCGGTGACACCCGCGATAGCACGTTCTGGTACCTGCTCTACAAGGTCACGAACAACACCGGCAACGACGTTCAGTTCTTTCCGTCCTTTCGCCTGGTGACCAATACCCTGGCCGTTCGCGAGGGCGGGGCCTTCATCAGCCCGAGCGTCTACGGCGCCATCTCCGCTCGGCACAAGAGGGAATACCCTTTCTTCACCCTGCCGGACAAGGTGACGGGTTTGCTGTTGCAGGGGGCGGAGAACGCCCGCTCATCGGCAGCCATTTTCCTTCCGTTCGACCCTCAGGCCGACAGCTTCACCATTTACATCAGCGGGTTGTCCGATGAAATCCACCGGGTGAGCAACCCGGCCTTCGACGCCGGCCGGGAGGAGTCGCAGGACAACCCCCGATCGTTTATTCTTCGCCGGACGCTGGCGATCGTGTATGATCTTCCCGGCGATCCGAGGACGCGTAGCTTCGCCAAACCGATACGGCGGAACCGCAAGTGGACCCTGCGGTAAGAGACGCGGTCGCAAGAGCGGATCAGGTGTTGGATACAGGGTCGTGAGACCGTGATGAATCCCCCGGATGACCTCCGCGGGTTTTGGAGTGATGTGATATGGCACACAAGAAGGGGCAGGGCTCCACCCGCAACGGCCGGGACAGTCGACCTAAGTTTCTGGGCGTCAAGCGTACCGCCGGTCAGGCTGTGACGGTGGGCACGATTATCATTCGCCAGCGGGGCACTTCAAAGCACCCCGGGCACAACGTAGGGCGCGGCCGGGACCACACCCTGTTCGCCCTGGCCGACGGCATCGTGCGATTTCGAGGCCGCAAAGTGGATGTCCTGACGGACGCGGGCTGACGCACGCCTAGCAGAATGGAATATTCGCAACGGGTGGCGCTCGGGCCACCCTTTTTTGTGCGATCAGAGCGATGATGTTCCGGTTCAGAAACGATGCTCGTTGACCGTGCAGAGATTTACGTTCGGGCCGGCAAGGGCGGCAACGGCTGCGTCAGCTTCCGGCGCGAGCGGTTCATCCCCAAAGGCGGTCCCGACGGCGGCGACGGCGGCGACGGCGGCGGAGTCTACGCTGAGGCTGCACCGGGAGTGGATACGCTCTTGGATTTTGGCAGCCGACATCATTGGATCGCCAAGGACGGCAGGCCCGGCAGGGGCAAGGACTGTAGTGGCCGAGGCGGCGAGCCACTT
Source organism: Planctomycetota bacterium (assembly GCA_022563615.1). Taxonomy (GTDB): domain Bacteria; phylum Planctomycetota; class Phycisphaerae; order UBA1845; family UBA1845; genus JADFMZ01. The sequence goes on along the minus strand of JADFMZ010000120.1, from coordinate 1,186 downwards.
ATCCTGAAGCTGCCCCCGGGAACGCTCATCTACGACCGCGACTCCGGCGTGCTGATCAAAGACGTGACGACGATCGGTGAGCGGATATGCCTTGCCGAGCCGGGCAAAGGCGGGCGAGGCAACACCCGTTTCGCCCGCGCCGATCACCAAACCCCCAGAGAGGCAGAGCCGGGAACACCGGGGCAGGAGCGCTGGCTGCGGCTCGAACTGAAACTCATCGCCGACGTGGGCATTGTCGGCCTGCCAAACGCGGGCAAGAGCACGCTGCTATCCAGGCTATCGCGGGCCAGACCCAAAATCGCAGACTACCCCTTCACCACCCTTCAGCCTCAGCTTGGCATAGCCGAACTGTCCGACCATCGAAGGCTGGTGCTGGCGGACATCCCTGGCTTGATCGAAGGTGCGCATAAGGGCACCGGCCTGGGCGATGAGTTCCTCAGGCACATCGAGCGGACGCGCCTGATCCTGCACGTTGTGGACGTCGGCACCGGGGTTGAACAAACGCCGCCTGCAAAGGCCTATCAAACCATTCGCTCGGAGCTCGCGCAATACAGCCCCGAACTGGCGGCCAAGGAAGAGCTCGTCGTGGGCAACAAGATCGATCTGACCGGCGGACCCGAATCGGCGCTCGCGCTCGCCGAGGCCATCGGCAAAGCCGTCCTGCCTGTCAGCGCTGTAGCCGGTCTAGGGCTGCCGACAATGCTCGAAACGCTCTGGAGCCGCGTGCAACACGCCCGCAGCCAGCCCCAGGCGAAACAGGATTAAGCGGCTTGTTTAACGGCCACCATCGAGATGAGAAACCAGATCATGTACATTGAGTAAAAAGGAGGCGAAGGCTTGTTGGGAAAACCGTGTAGGTTAGTACTACAGCGCCACATGGTTTCACGGATGCACGCAAGCTATTGCAAACACAGGAGTTACGGTGTAGCTACGGTCGCCGCCCAAGGCGACGGAGCTGGCCGCGGGCCAGTCGCCGCAAACCCCGGTTTCCATAGAGCGGATCGCCCGGTGCTTGGAGCCGGACGGCTCTTCTGCGAAGCCAACCGGCGCTGTAGTATTGAGATTGTCCCATCCGTAGTTGAAGGTTGAAAAAAAGTATGGCGGCTCGATCCTACCGGTATGTAGCCGGGCAGGGTTGTGAATTCTTTTCAGAAGGAGCCGCCATGAAGGCAGAATATCAGATCAC
>JADFMZ010000441.1 GCA_022563615.1 Planctomycetota bacterium | reverse complement strand
CCTGCGCTATTCGATGGCTGACATGACCACCGAGACGCAGGACATCCGAATGCCCGTCGAATACGTCTGTCCGCACTGCGGAAAGCTCACCCATCAGGAACAAGCACTGAAAGTCGAGGCGCAGGCGCGGAAGTCACGGGGTGAAAAGCTCGACGGGCATCTCCAGCCGGCCGACTGCACGCGCGTCAAGTGTGAACACAAAGAGTGTGGCCGGGCGTTTGCCACGCGATGGGCGAATGATGCGCTGAAGAGCGAACTCGGCGTGGGTCGAGAGACGTCGGAGAAGTTCGACATTGGCCGGAACTTCTGCAACAAGCTGTGGAACGCCGCGCGCTTTTCTTTCATGAATCTTGAGAACACTCCATGCGCCAAACTGAACATGAAGGATTTGCTTCCCGAGGATCGTTGGATTCTCGCGCGGTTGTCTCAGACCGTTCGCCGATATCACGAATGTTTGCGCCACTATCAGTTCTCAGCCTCGGTAAAGGAACTGCGCGAGTTTTTCTGGGATTCACTTTGCGACTGGTACATCGAACTGACCAAGCCCCGCCTTGCCGGGGCGCAGGGTTCAGCCAGCGCGAAGAATGACAAGCAAAGAGAATCTTTGCCCTACCCCGAGCCGCAGGCTTCAGCCTGCGCGAACGCCCAAGGGGAGATGACGTCGCAACCTTCCACCCGCGCGGGCTCTTCGCAGGCGCCAAGCGCCTCACGAAACGACGGCGATATCGCCCGGCAGATCCTGGCCTTTTGCCTCGACCAGACACTACGACTCTTTCACCCCACGATCCCCTTTATCACCGAGCGTCTATGGCAGCAACTCAACACAGTCGTATCTGAACGCGGGTTTCCTGGAATCGCGGAGTTGGAAACGGATTCCCCGCTCATCCTTGCCGCTTTCCCGCCCGATGCCGGATATCCCGCCTTCGACGATGAGGCTGTCCTGCAAACATTTGCGGAGCTACAAGCAGCCACGCGCGGCGTGCGTGATCTGCGAGTCCAATGCAACGTATCCCCGAAGGAAAAAGTAACCGTAACCGTCGTCGTACCGGAGCCTCATCTGGATTCCTTCAAGACCCATGCACACATCGTGCGCCACATGGCCAACATCTCAGAACTGCACGTGACGGCTAATGCCGATCGCCCGCGAAATGCCGGATACATGGCTATTCGTAGCCTGCGCATCTACGTCCACGACGTCAGCGACGACCAAGCCGAGCGGGACCGCACCAACAAAGCCCTGCAAGGCCTCGAAAAGCAGATCACCGGCAAACAGGCTAAGCTCGGCAATAAGAAATTCCTCACCCACGCCAGGCCCGAGGTCGTGCAAGCCGAGCAGGAACGGCTGGCGGAGCTGATGACCCGGCAAGCCTCGCTCCGACAGCACCTGACGGAGTTGGACGGCTGAAAACCCGGTTTCGCTAACCCTGAATCGAGCCTTGCGCCGATAGCGCGATAGCGGATTGGATGCCCTCCCCGCCCCCGGGTCCCTTAATGCGCGGGCGAAATCACGAAGGAGGCATCACTATCGGGAGGCGATTTCCTTGCTCTACGTGGCCCTAACATTCTGGTTGCTCGTGGTGATCCTGGCCGCCTCAGGGGTCCATCGGCTTCTGAGCGGAATCGTGCGCCCCAAGGTGCTCAATACGATCCTTCTGCCCGGCACGCTGGTCGCGCAAATCGGCCATGTCCTCGGTTTGTTGGTCACCGGTGCGACGGTCAACCAGACGACTCTCTACGACGAGTCGGGAGCGCCCGAGACGACGCCCAACCCCAAGTCCAGGATTCCCATCATCGGGCCGATCGTCATCGGCCTGTTGCCGATGCTTTCATGCGCGACGGCGATCTTCTTCGTCGCCCGGTACCTCGGCGCTTCGGTGATCGGAGGAATGCGGGTGGATTCAGTCGGCCCGTCCTTACCGACCACGGTTCCCGCCCTTTGGCAATTGTTGCGCGATCAGATCACGCTTGTGGAATCGTGGGTGTCGGCGATCGCCGCCTCCGATCCGACCGATTGGCGGACCTGGCTGTTCTTCTACCTGTTGACCTGCCTCACCATTCGCCTGGCCCCGTTTCCCGGCTGCCTGCGTGGCGCCTTGGGCGCAATCCTTGTTTTGGGAATAGCCACCGCCGCCGCAACATCCCTGCTGGATGTGGCTGACCCGCGAGTCCGGTCGGGCTGGGCGATCCTGAGCCTCTGCGTAGCCTCAGTCCTTCTTCTTCTCCTGGCCACCCTGCTAACGCGCGGCGGCGTCGCCCTGGCCAGGCTCCTCGCCGGTCGAGAATAACCGAAGCCTCGTCAACCTCCATATTGTGCAATACCCCTGTTCCGCACGTCTCTGGCTGATATCAAGGTTTGGCACTGTTACGCGCAGAACGGTAAACGCTCTAACTACTTGTCAATAAAGGAGTTACGAGCGTTTTCTGCAAATCGTGGACCTGCGCCGCGCAGG
>JADFMZ010000119.1 GCA_022563615.1 Planctomycetota bacterium | reverse complement strand
CAACCCGGTTGGTGCGGGACACACCCCTTCCTATATCGGATCGCGCATGGCCAATACGCCACCCCCCGCTAAACACGTACGCGCAAGGATGGGCCACCCGCACTGCTCAAGAGCAGTGGCACATCCACAAAACGACGCGTGACGGAGCGCCAGACCGTGGCGCCTGCCGACAGGTTTAAGGGTGGTGAAGGTGATCTGCACCGGCTAACCGGTTTGCCAACAGGTTAATAGAACAGCGTCAGGATTAGGTTTGGTTCGGAGTGTTTGCCCTCGAAGGTGCCGATGGTCGAGGTGGCGAACTTGATGGAAAGGTTGTCGTGCTTGTCGATCCACTCGTTGATCTGGTTGTTCATGAACTCCAGAGCGGCCTCACTTAGTTTAGAGTGAAACGTGCGGCAGCGCGTCGAGTAGACGGTACGCGGGTCTAGTTGACGTTCAAATCGGGTGTCGTCCCAACCTCCGCCGCCACCCAACATCGAAGACGTGGATACGTGGATCCGGCTCTGAGACATATCCACATGGGGTTCGTCGTCGCTGTCTTCAAGCTCGATCGGCTCGAAAGCGTCGTCGTCGCCGGCGTCGTCTTCCGAACGCTTCAACTCGGTTACACAGTGGGCGCACAACAGCTTGTCGTCTTCATTACGGGCGATACCGGAGCTGAGGTGCTGCTTGTAGACGCTGGCACCGCATTCCTTACACGCTCCCGCAATATCATCGCTCATCAGACCGGCTCCAAAACTGCAAGGGCCAGCATTCTACCGAATCGGATCGGGCCGGGTCAAGAGCCAGTCCGACCCAGTTCGTCGAGAATAGCCACACCGGCTGAAGTGCCGATGCGATCGGCGCCGGCTTCGATCATGGCGCAGGCGGCCTCGGCGGTGCGGATTCCTCCAGCGGCTTTGACGCGCAGGGGCGCCGCATGCCGACGAAGCAGCTTCACCTGCTCGACCGTCGCCCCGCCGGACGCATGAAAACCCGTCGAGGTCTTGACGAAGTCGGCTTCGCCCTCCGCGCAGCAGCGGCAGCCCAGTATGATTTGATCCACCGTCAGCAGGCCGGTTTCGAGAATCACCTTCAAGAAAGAAGCGCCGGCAGGTGTTTGATGTACGACCCGGGCCAGGGCTTCAATGTCCGCGCGGACGGTCTTGCGATCGCCGGAAATCAGGGCGCCTAAGTCAGCCACCATGTCGATCTCGGAGGCCCCGTCGTCCAAAGCGCGTCGAGCCTCGTCCGCCTTGGTGTCGGAGCGACTTGCCCCGAGGGGAAAGCCAGCCACGGATATCACGGTCGGCGCGCGACCGGACGGCGACGCGGAGCGATCGCGGGCGATGCGCTCGACCGCCCGACGTACGTGGATCGGATTCACGCAAACGGCGTGGAAGCCGTAGCGAAGGGCGTCGAGGCAGAGCCGGTCGATCTGATTCGGCGCCGCCTCCGGGGCGAGCAGCGTATGCTCGATTCTCTTGGCCAATTCGTCGGGTGTGAGTGTCATTTCGTGTCATCCAGGAACGCATACGCGCAGACCAGTCGGGCCACGCCGTCATCGCGCAGGAGATAGTTGATCCGAATGCGTTCAGGCATGGCGCCCAGAATGGGAAGTCTCGAAGCCGCCCGGTCCACCATGCCGATCGCGGTGGCGACATCCGCGAGCGAAATAACCGGGCGATCGTCGGCGGCTGCATGGTATCGCGCCCACCATCCGGCGGTGGCGATCGACAGCCAAAGCGCCGGCAGACCCGTCAGGATCGGCCAGCCGTAATAGCCCTCGCCAAAAACCGATTGACCCGTCAGCCGGCCCAAGACATACCGCAATAGCAGGCTCTCGATCTCCTGGATCTGGTCCCGCGCCGGACTTACGGACTCGACGTCCGCAAAGGTGGGATCTCGTGTGGCGTTGGGCGGCCGGGGCACCAGCCCCACCCCCTTGCGAAAACGCCGCGCATATCGAAGTTGACGCCAACGATGATGCCATTGGGTCACAAGCCCGGCGCGCATTTGAGCCAGGTTCAAGTGCTCGGCATGAGCGAAGGCAAGCTGTCGAAGCATCCCGCGCTGTCGGGAGTGCGGCGGCTGAGGTTGCGAAGCGATCTCAGTTGGAAGAGCGCTGGAAAGCAGATCGAGCAGCTCCGCGAAGCGAGGCCCTCGGATCTTTTCGAGCTTCGCCTCCGTCAAGGTTGTGGTTAAGCGGGCCGCGCCGACCACCTTGTCGTTCATCGATCGGCTGGGATCCTTGACCCAGCGAAGCAGGCGGGTCTGCAATGCTTCGATTTCCTCCGCCGTGGCCGGCAGACCGCGCCTGAAGTCCGCTGAGTCTTTGCGAAATCGATGCGGCATCTCGTGCTTGTTGAGAAGTTGCCCGAGCCAGCCGCCGGCCCGATCGAGCGATTCGCCCTTGGAAGCGGCGGCGCTGGGGCAATCAAGCCGCAATGAGACCTGCCAACCCTGTCGCACCGGCCTGACGGAGAAGGGATACAACCGGCAGGCAAAGGGCTTCGCATCGGCACCCTGTTGGACGTGAATGGAGCAGAGCCCGTTTTCATCCAGAAACACGCACGCTCCATCTTCCCGCTTGTTGAGCACCCATCCGCGTCCCAAACGCACGTAGGGCGCGACCTGGAGTCGGTCCCGCCAGCCGTGCTTGTCAATCCGCTCACGGTCCTGCTCGAAGAGGTGGACGACCAGGTCGCGGCAGCATCGTGTGCAGGACTGGCAGGACCATCGTTGGTCGCCCATCCGGGGCATGAGAACGGGCAAAGATCGGGGCGTACTCATGGGTGGGATTGTCGAGGCAAGTACCCCCGGCGGCAACGGTGGGACGCACGCCGCCGTTTTCTCGCCGGGCGGCACGGGCGGACAAGCCGCCCAAGGCGCCCATACCACACCGAACGCCTGACGGGGAGGGTGCGTGACAGAATTGGCGGGAACGATTGCGCGGAGGCCGCCTGCGCATCCCTTGGCGAGCACGAGGATGGATGGGTCCGCGCCGGGGCTTCCAGAAAATCACAACCCTGTCACGCGCCACTGGCGGGGCCGCTGGGCCGAAGCCGGAGGAGCTACGGAGGAGGGTCTTGATCGGTTGGTTCGGATTTCTCGGGAGCACGAAGGCTATCCCGATGTCGTTGAAGCCACTCAGCAGCCCGAGCGTTCTGCGGGCTGGCGGCAAGGACTCGTTGAAAGATGTCGAATGCGTCGTCGGACCGACCCACGTCGGCCAGCGCCAGGGCATAGGCTTCCAGCAGATCAACCGGGGTGTCCAAAGAGGTGCGCTCGACGCCGGCTTCCAACACGCGTAGCACTTGATGTTGGGAAAGTATGGACGCCAGACGCATCCGTTCACGCACGAAACCGGCAAGACGCAGGTACAAACCGGCAGTTTCGACGGCCTCCAGGCCGGTCGGCTCAGCGGTTCGCGGATCAGCCGCCGCCAGACGGCTTTGCACGATCTCCATCAACAGCGCGTACTGGGCGTCAACAGCCTGGATCGGATCGCTCCGGCTGGGCTTGTCCCGCATCGCCCGCCCGGCTAGCTCGAGCGATGACCGGGCTGTGCGTTCCGCCTCGTCCCAGGCCTGCCGGCTCAGCAGGATACGAGCCAGGTGGGATACGTACGCGACGGTGCCCTCATCGTCGCTTTCCACAGCCTGCCGGACCAGCCGAAGGGCCTCATCCTGGCGACCCAACTTCATGGCTGAGAGCGACAGCCCATACAGAACGCTCGGCTCGCCGGCTTTCAAAGCGGCGGCCTTTTCGTAGTTGGCCTTGGCCAGACGCGGGAACTCGTCTATGAACAGATCCCCCAGCATGCGATAGGCCCGCCACTCGTTTCGCCCTTCACGGGTCTTTACGAACTTGCGAAGCTGGTCGATCGCGTCGCCACTGCGCCCCGTAACCTGATAGATTCGGCCAAAGAGATATGGCAACCTGGGATGGTCCGGGTCCGACGCCCGCAGGTCCGCCAGGTGGCGGCTCACCTCGTCCAGCAGCGCGCGTACGGCGGTCTCACCGTCAGCTTCTTCCAATCGGTCCAGGGCCTCTTGAGCTGCGCGGAGGGCCTCATCCGCGCTGCCCCGGCCGTCGCCCGTCGCGTGTCGGGGTGGCGTGCCGGTTTCCAAACCGGTTCCCGCTTGTGGATTCGACGGCGCTCCGAGGGCGGATGTTCCCGTTTCCCGTGTTCCTGGTGTTTCCTGAGCGGCGATCGGCATCGTCAACACCGCGCCGATCGCCGCCGGAAGAAACAGGCATCGTTTCATGGAGCGACCTTTCAAGATGAAACCATTGAAACCTCGATGCTGCGCGCGTGCTGGCTCGGCGGGAGCCTCGCCCTTCCATCGAGAGCATCGCACTCCCTTCGGGCAACCCGCAATTTGATGTTGACGGAATAATAGTCGCAAAACGTGGGAAAGCGATCCGGCGCACGTGTTCAAGTCAAGAGTCGAAGGTCGAAGGTCTAAAGTCAAAGGTCAAAGGTCAGAGGTCAGAGGTCAGAGGTCAAGGATCAAGGAGGACGACTTGATTCCGGCGCGGGGGCGTTATCCCTGAGCGGAAAACGTTACGGGCGCCGAATCGGCTGAAGAGTCCGGAGTCGTCCGAAGGCCGGGCTCGTCGCGCCCTCCGGGTTCGTATTCATCCGGATCCGTTCCCTGCCGAATGCGGTTCACCTTGTCCACGAGAATCTGCCAGGTCTCGCGTTCGATGCGAAGAACCTTGAGGGCATCGTCGATGTCCTCCACCCGGCGATGCACGTTGGCATCCACCAGTTTGTGATATAGAAAACCGTAGATGGCAGCCACTCGATCGCACAACTCTCGATTCACGTCGCGATTCAACCCATTCTGCATTTCGAGCAGGATGTGCTGGGCGCGGGTCAGCTTTTCGTAGGAGGTTTCGTAGTCCTTGCGCAGGATGGCCTCCCGCGCCTGCGTGGCGTTCCGAATGGCTCCGTCATAGAGCATCAAATGAAGCTGTTCCGGCGTAGCCGTCAGGACGGCGTCGCGGAGATAGGGGTTTGAGTCCGGCGCGCTCATCGTGCAGCTTCTATCGGTCAAATCATGGCCGCGAATCAGACGAATCTTGCCGAAGCCCGGCGGCTTCAGCCGCCTGGACCAGTTCAGTCCACAAGGCATCGAGCGCGTCCGGGACGACGCGGACGCCATCCAAAACAGCCATAAAATTGGTGTCGCCGGACCAGCGCGGCACGATGTGCGTGTGCAGGTGGTCCGGCAGTCCCGCCCCGGCGCATCGTCCCAGGTTCAGGCCGATGTTGAAGCCGTCGGGCGAAAGCGTCTCTTTCAGGACGCGGACCGCGTCTCGAACGGTCCGGTTAAGAGCGTCAAAGTCGCTCTCGGTCAGATCGGTCAAGTCTCCCTGGTGCCGCCCATGAGCGATCAGGAGGTGCCCGTTCGTGTAGGGAAACCGGTTCATCACCACGAAGGCGGACGCCGTTCGCCAGACGACGTGGTTCTCACGGTCTCGATCAGGCTGCCGCCAGTAACCGCAAAGAAAGCACTCCGCCTTTCCCGTGGAGTCCTGGAGAGTGCGGATGTACTCCATCCGCCACGGCGCCCACAGATTCTTATTGAATTGAGCCATCAACGTCGGCCTCAGTGATTCAAGGCGAGTGTATCGAATCGTTCACGACCGAACAAGCACGAGTCGATTTGCCTTCCACATCGCCCGCGTTAGAGCAAGCTCTATCTTCCCTGGTGTGGTCCAACGACCGTTCTTGCCGGGAGATTTCCCCGAAATGGCGGTACACAATAAATGCAAATGCTGTAGACTGCCGCCATGACTGGAAAAACGCGAATCCGAATGGTCCCAGGGTGCGCATCGCTGCTAGTGCTTGCGCTGATTGCGATGATCGCGTCCTGTAACCGGGACGTGCGCCTGGCGGGCCGAAACGTCCCGAGCGTCAAGGTGCGAACGGTCAGCCACTTCGGCGTTACGCTGGACCGAGAGGCGTCGCCCGAGCCGGTGGCGTTCGTAGCATTGCGGGCCATCCGCGAGGACGTCCTGGCTGGAAACGAAAAGGATCGCGAGGCGGCACTGGCCAAGCAGTTCGATGTCTGCGCCGCAAACATCATTCAGGCTAAGAACCGATCGAGCATCAAGCGGGATCCATACATCTACAACGTCGTGTACCATTGGGCGCCGACCGTATCGCACTATGTCAAGAACTTCGACCTGGATTGGGAGCAGGCCAAGAAGCGGCTGATCCGTCGCGACCCTCCTCAGAACGAGGGAGTCAAGCGGCGCTTCGAGGAATGTACCATCCTCATGGAACTGGATGACCCAACCGGCGATGCCGGCGCACGCGTGGTCGTGATCCTGTGGCTCGCCCGCGATGACGGGTATTGGCGAGTTCTGCACCTGGGGTTTGACAACACAAGCCGATCGATCGGAACCTAAGGCGCTCTTTACAACACTGAGCCGCAGGCTTCAGCCTGCGCGAATGTTGGAGCGTCGTGGACGCTCGGAAGCAAGTTTAGTTTGGTGCTCTTGGAGTGTCTTATTCTGTCATGGAACCGCGCACGATCACGATCAAAGGCGCTCGCGAGCACAACCTGAAAAATGTCTCGCTCAAGCTCCCGCGTAACCGGCTGATTTGTTTCACCGGAGTTTCCGGCAGCGGCAAGAGCAGCTTCGCGTTCGACACGCTTTTTGCCGAAGGCCAACGGCGATACCTGGCATCGCTCAGTTCCTATGCCCGGCAGTTCCTCGGCCAACTCGCGCGGCCTGACGTCGATCAGATCACCGGCCTGAGCCCAGCCATCTCCATCCAGCAGAAAACCGGCGGGTGGAACCCGCGCAGCACCGTCGGCACGATCACCCAGATCCACGACTATTTGCGCGTGATCTTTGCCCGCATCGGGCGGCAGCACTGTAGCGGGTGCGATCGACCCATCTCCGCGCAAACACGAGAGCAGATTGTCGCCCGCATCCTCGAGATTCCATCCGAGACTCAGCTCCTGATTTTGGCGCCCGTAGTGCGCGGGCAGAAGGGCGAATACCGAGACTTGTTTGAAGACCTGCTCCGTCAGGGCTACGCCCGGGCCAGGGTCGACGGCGACATCGTGGCGCTGGCGGATGCGCCCGCGCTGGCTCGCAACATCCGCCATAACATCGAAATCGTCGTGGATCGGCTGAAAATATCGCCGACGGTCCGTCCGCGCCTTGCCGAAGCGGTGGAAAACGCGCTCAAGCTCGGCAAAGGAACGCTCGTCGTCCACATGCCCTCTGCCCGAGCCGAGGGCTTCAGCCCGCGCGAAGCTTCGAAGCGAGGCGCCGAACCGCCCGCACCCACAGAGGGGCCAAACGACTTACTGCTCTCTTCGCACTTCGCCTGTGCGCCTTGCGATCTGAGCTTTGAACCGCCCTCGCCCCAACTGTTCAGCTTTAACTCCCCGACGGGGATGTGTTGGACCTGCCAGGGGATGGGAGAAACGTTCGATTTCGACGTCGATCGGCTCGTGTCGGATCCGCGCAAAAGCTTTCTGCGCGGGGCGATCGATCCGATGCGCATGCGAGGCCGAGTGGGGCGATGGCGCCGCCACATCTTTGAGGGTGTCGCCCGGCATGTCGGCTTCGATCTGAAAACGCCGTGGGGCAAGCTGCCGGCCAAAGCCAAACGGGCCTTATTGCACGGGTTGGGCGACACGCACGTCACCTATCAGTGGCGATGGTCCGGCGGCATCTGGCGCCATGGCGCACCGTTTTCGGGCGTGTTGGCCGACCTGCGGGAAAAGCACCAAAAGGCCAAGTCGCCCATGGTTCGATCGTACTATGAAAAATATATGCGCCGCGCTTGCTGCTCCGACTGCAACGGCGCAAGGCTCAACGCACAGGCCCGCGCGGTCCGAATCGGCGGCGCGAACATCAACGAGCTTTCCGCAAAGTCAATCACCGAAGCCGCCGCTTTCTTTGATCGACTCAAACTCTCGCCGATCCAGCGGGTCATCGCCGACGAAGCCGTGAAAGAGATTCGCGGGCGATTGGCGTTCCTCGCCGACGTGGGCCTCGGCTATCTCACGTTGGACCGAACCGCCCCGACGCTGTCGGGCGGGGAATCGCAACGGATTCGACTGGCCGGCCAGATCGGAGCCGGGCTGGCGGGCGTGTTATACATCCTCGACGAACCCAGCATCGGCCTGCACGCCGTGGACAACGAACGGCTGCTCGATTCGCTTTGCCGACTGCGCGATCTGGGCAACACGGTGATCGTGGTGGAGCACGATGAACAGACGATGCGCCGCGCCGATCAGATCGTGGACTTCGGCCCCGGTCCCGGCGTTCGCGGCGGACGGGTCGTCGCCCAAGGCGACCTTCAAACGATCGCCCGCTCCAAACGCTCCATCACCGGCCGATACCTCCGTGGCGACGAGCGCATCGAAATACCCAAAAAGCGCAGACCCGTACGAAAACGAAACTCGCCCAGGCCAGGCTAATGCTTCGTCACGCGTCGTTTGGTGGGTGTGCCACTGCTCTAGAGCAGTTCCAGG
>JADFMZ010000118.1 GCA_022563615.1 Planctomycetota bacterium | reverse complement strand
ATTCCCGCTTGCTCAGTGGATCGATCCAGTTTCCGCCGTCGCCCATCACCAACACCGTGCCCGCCCGCTGCATGCCGCGGCGTTCCGCCTCCACACGCAGCACTCTTCCAAAAGCCTCGGTCCGCTCCATCGTAGCGACATAGGTGGTCACTAGCGGCTCGGGTCGGTGATCCGGCGTGCCGTCGCCCGGCAGATACGACGTAATCGCGCCCACCTTGTCCTCCCGCCACCGACTGCCGTTTCCCCCTTGTTTTTCACGGGTTTGCACGCGACCGCCATCCATCCCGATCACCAGAAGCGCCGGTGCGTTCACCGGTGTCGCCGGTCGGATCCCCTGCTCGAAGGCGCGAACCTCCGCATCGCGCGCCGACACCACCGTTCGACCGATCGCCTCCGCCCAACGCTGAATCTGCTTGCCGTCCAGGTGGGTGCCCCAGTCCTCGTTCAACGCCAACGCGGCCTGATCGAAGGAGTGCAACGCGCCTTCTCGCGCTACCCGTCGCGCCGCCCGCGGCGTCAGTGGAACCTCGCGAGGCAATCCCCAATCACGAACCTGAGGGGGAAAAAGAGCCGCCACACGAGCGGCACCGCGCGTTCTGTTTGTACAGGACCACCGGCCCGTAACGCGACCGCACCTCCGGCTGGGTCACCTCCTTCTCCAGGTACACTCCCTCCGAGCCACAGTGCGGGCAGCGGCCTGCCGTCTCTACTTCTGCATTGGACTCCAACGAGGCACGCTCCTCCAAGGCCACCGGCAACGCCGCCTGCGCCAAGGTCTCCACCTGGTCCTCAAAATCGGCGAACGTCGCCCCTTTCAACGGAACGCTTTCATCCTCCGGTATGATCCGATCCAACTGCGCGCTAAACGCCCCAAGAATTCGCGCCCGCGCCGCTTGACGTGTGCTCCGCGCTGCCATGATTGGGTTCCTCCATGAAGCCATCCCAAAAATACCCGGGCCCGCCCTCCGTAGCCGACCTCGCCCTCATCATACCCCCCAAAAAACGCCGCCGATACTGTCACGGACCCAAGCTTTACGGACATCGGCAAAATGGTAGACAAGTTCAAGAGCATACCGTACAATCCGGGTCCGCCGGAGGAGGGCGCCCCACCCAAGGTCCGTGCCATGCTCCGCGGCAATGTTCCACCACCGAATTTATCGCTCAACTTTACGGACATTGGCGGGGTTGTGGACGGGTTCAAGACGATTGCCTACCCGGAGCTTGGTCCAGGCGTTGAGATTTGCGATGACGGGATTGACAATAACTGCAACGGAGCCATCGACGAGGACGGGGAACTGTGTGAAGGTTGTCCCGTGGGGGGTGTCGACTGCGAGTGCAACGCGGGAGCTTGTGTAAATCGATGATTAGTCGGACGTTGCGAGTGCAATAACAAGTACCCAGGCAGATGGAGTGGATTCGAGATCGAGGCTGAACTCGGATTGGGATCCACGGCACTGATTGGGAATTCAAGACTCGGTTGGATGGGAAAAGGCGACGGGGACCGCCACCGGCGTACTAGAATCCGGGAGAAAGATGATGAAAGCGAAGACGAAAGTCGTACTCAAATCGATCTTGGGAACAAGGGCGGCGATGCTTGTCGCCCTTGCCGGCGTTGGCGCGCTTTCAGCAACCGTGGAAGCTCAGCAGGCGGGCGGACGGGCCGACGTGAAGACCCTGAACGCTCTTGCTCGGTCGTTCGATGCGCAGTTTCGGAGGGAGCATGCCGCAGCCGTGGTGTGGGCGCAGGGGCAAGGGCTTGTATCCGTGCGCATCGACCAACCCGGCGGTCGGATCGTCCAACTGATGGTTCTTCGGGACGGCAGGCCCATCTATTATGCGACAACCAACGCAAACGCTGCTGACTCGGTATCCGCGGACGAAATCCAGCTCTTCGGATCGAGTGGGTTCGACCTGGATGGAACCGGTGTCGGCCTGCACATCTGGGATGGCGGTGCCGTTCGCACGACGCACCAGGAACTGACCGGACGTGTCACGCTGATGGACCTGGTCGGCCAGAGTAGCCACTCGACGCACGTTGCGGGCACCATGATCGCCAAGGGGGTCACGACGACGGCGCACGGGATGGCCAACAAGGCTACGCTCACCTCCTACGACTTTTTCAATGACACTGCCGAAATGGCCGGGGAAGGGGCCAACGCCGTCGTATCCAACCATTCCTACGGTCCGATTTCGGGCTGGGACTTCGGCAACATCGGCCCCGGTTGGTTCTGGCTCGGCGATGTAGCGGTCAGCACCACCGAGGATCCCAATTTCGGTCGCTATGGTACATCAGCCAGCAATTGGGATCAGATCGCGTTCAACGCGCCGCGCTGGCTCATCGTCAAATCAGCCGGAAACCAACGGACCGATACTGGGCCTGCGCCCGGAACCGTGCACCGGCACCTGGACAACGGAAGCTTCGTTTCGGACACGGATTCGCATCCAGCCGACGGGGGAGCGACCGGTTACGACACGATTTCGCGGGAAGGGAATGCCAAGAACATCCTCACCGTCGGCGCCGTCAACGACGTCATCGGGGGATACAGCGGACCCGGAAGCGTCACGATGTCCAGCTTCAGTAGCTGGGGGCCCACGGACGACGGGCGGATCAAGCCCGACCTGGTGGGCAACGGCGTCGGTCTGTTTTCCTCTGTTGCCGGCAACGACGGAGATTATGCCACATTCACCGGCACATCCATGTCCTCGCCCAACGTGGCCGGCTCGCTGGCCTTGTTGATCCAGCATTATCGCGAGACGCACGGCGGCGCCGACATGCGTTCCGCTACGCTCAAAGGCCTCGCCATCCATACGACGGATGAAACCGGCGCCGCGCCGGGGCCCGATTACTCTTTCGGCTGGGGCCTGCTCAACGCACTCACCGCCGCGAATTTGGTCCAGGTGGATGTGACCAATCCGGATGCGATCCAGGAATTGAATCTATCTCAAGGGCAGACCATCAGCCAGGTCCATACCTACAACGGTAGCGGGCCATTCAAGGCGACCCTCTGCTGGACCGACCCGCCGGGAGCAGCCCAACCCTACGTCGTGGATTCGCCGACCCGCGTTCTGGTCAACGATCTGGATCTGAGAGTGATCGGGACGTCGGGAACGGAACTGCCGTGGATTCTCGACGGGGCTAATCCCGGCAACGCCGCCACGAAGGGCGACAATATTCGAGACAATGTCGAAGTGGTCATCATCGACGCTCCGATGGCGGGAGACTATACGGTACAGATCTCGCACAAGGGAACGCTCTCGGGAGGGTCCCAGGATTTCTCATTGATCCTGACCGGCATTCCCACGAATGTGCCAACCGGGGCGTGTTGTCGCCAGGGCGGCTTGGTGTGCAGCGTGGAGGCGGATCCCGGATGTCTTGCGCTAAGCGGCAACTTCAAGGGAGATGGGACGACCTGTGCGGATGACAACAGCGACGGCATCGCTGATGAGTGCGAGGAGGACCAAGTGCTCGAGGTGAAGTTCAGCCAGCCGCCCGATGAAGACGGCGAGGACATGGCCTCCAACATCGATTGGATCGATGAAGACCCCAACGTGGTGCTGGCCGATGATTTCATTTCCGACGGCAGACCCATCACCACTGTTCGCTGGTGGGGAAGCAACCTTGACGAGGAAGCGATCGACGGCCCTGATGGGTGGTTTATCAGCTTTCATAAGCCGTTGGTTGCGCTGGTGTCGAGCGCATTCACCGGCGTGTCGTCGGCTCCGCCGCAACCACGATCGCTGCGCGAAGATCCCGGTCCGGGCGCAACCTGGGTTAGAACGTGCGAGGGGTGCTCGGCATCTTTCCTTGAAACGAATCACCGGGTCGGTGGCGAGCCTGCGCGGCGAAGCGTGGAGACGTCTGCGCCGGCTTTCCCGTCGCTTCAGTCGACGGCCTTGAACCCGAGCGAGATCGGCGCTGCAGCGGCTGTGGCGTCAGCCGACTTCCAATGGGACGATGGCACCGCCGAGATCTGTATTGGAGTCAACAGCGGCCCCCCCAACAACATCGGCCAACCTTTCGGTTGGGCCAACCAGTTCACGAATACATCGGGGATGTCCCTTACTCTGATCGAAATTGAGGTCGCCTTTGGGTGTGGCGGAGCGGGCGCGCTGGCGGTCGGCGACGCCGTCGATGCCGTGATTTGGGTGGATGCGGCGGCGACGGGCGACATGGTGAATGCGACCAAGGCCGTGCAATGGTCGCTGCCCGGCGGTGTTCATAATACGAGTGCGTCGTCGTTTGCAACCCATACGATTCCGGGTGGCGTAACGATCCCGGTAGGCGCCCAGTTCTACGTTGGGCTCGGCGACGTCCAATCGGTTATTGATTCACAGATTCGGTTCCCGGCCTCATTGGATCAGACGACGACGGCGGGTCGCTCCTGGGCCTTCTTCTCGGATTCTGGTGTGTTCGACCCCGACGACCTGGCGTCGCAAGACGTCGATTTGATCGACAACTTCGGCCTTCCCGGAAACTGGCTCATCCGGGCCAACGCCGCCGAGTTCCCCAGAGAGCCCCTCGCTCTGTATTATTGCAATGCGGATGTCGTGGACGCCACGACCACGGCGCTGGGCGCATGCGATGCGCACCCCGTGATCGAGTACGTCTCCGGCCTGGCGGCCTGTTGCCTGGTGCACGCCATTGAAGACTCACGGACCATGCAGACGCCGGGGCAAGCCGTGGCCTTTTTCGAGGAACGGTGCCTCCACTACGCCATCGATATCCAGGCTGTCGTTGGCCACGCATTTGTCGACGACGGCAAAGACGGTTGTGCGGAGGTGGCCACCGGTCTTACCGCTGTAGCGGACTTCTGGGGATGGCACAGCACCGGCGTGGAGCGCGGTGCAGAGTTCGGGCTCCAATCCGCGCTACAATCCGAGGTTTCCATGTCCGGCAGCGACTGGCTCTACGGGCCTTGGAGTGCGGCCACGCCTGTTTGCTCCCAGCCGAATATGGCCTTTGAGTTGCTGACCACAGAGCCTTCGGCTCAAGGCGATTCGGATGCGAATGGCAACAGCATTGTGGATGAGTGCGAGATTGTGATTCCCGATGTTCTCTTGTCTGCGCCAAATCCGTTCGGACTGGACGGTGGCGGGGATTTGAATCACGTGGCCGGTCTTGCCGCTCCCACGTCGGTTGTCGCAGGCGCGGGGGGCCTGGAAACAACCATCCGAATCAGGCTCGCCGGTCTCTACGCCGCCGGTCCCAACGCCTGCCCGGTGCGAACGACAGGGACGGATCTGTCCCAATTCGTCAACCAATTGCGGTACCTCGGTCCGCCGGTTGCCTTCGAAGACAACGACGCATCGGCCCCGAAATTCATCGCTTCCAGACTGCAATGTACGCCGTACTACCGGGATTGGAGTTCCACGATTTTGGCGGCCGAGTTCGGCGCCGGCGTGGACGTGGAAACGATCTACTTCTTCGGTGCGGAGGTCATGCCCTGCTCTCGATACGAGGCCCAGCAGGCCACGGAGAATTGCATCAACTTCGACAGCGAAGATTGTTTTTCGCCTCCCTTGGAGATCAAGACGGCCTTGTGGGGTGACGTCTGGCCGCCGTTTGGCGATGTCAGTTTCACCGACATCGGCAAGATTGTGGACGCGTTCAAGTCGATCCCCTTCGTCGAGGGAAACCCGCCTGCAGGCGCGCCGAAGAAAGTGCGGGCGATGCTACGCGGCAACATTGCCCCCTTGGATTCGTCAGTTAATTTTACCGACATCGGAAACGTCGTAAGCGCCTTCAAGACGATCGCCTACGCCGAGGATGGACCGACAGCCTGTCCGTAAGGCGCAGGGACAACATTGGGCGTCATCCAGTTCGTAATTCACCAACTGAGTAGTTGGGGTGCAGCTTCGAGCCGGAGACTCCACTCGGCCCAGGATTCTCGCCATGGCCTGATGCGTTCAGCGGACTGATTTACCGATGTTGGTCGGTAGGCCCTGGGTCGTCAAAGTTTTGGCGATGGCTTCCAGCATCATACCTCTGGCGAGGTCTCCGATGACAAGTCACCCGAATGGCCATCGCCGGACATGATCGCTTCGATGCGCGGATCATGTGCCTGGTCAGGATGAACTTGAAGGGATGACGCGAAGGTTGGGCTTGGGTTGGGGCTTGCTCTAGAATGGGCAGTCTATCCCAAAGAAGTCTTGCAGTAGGAGTCAAAAGGCAGCCGCGACGCCCTACGCGCGGGTTGGGCATGCGGCTTCGGCAGGTATCAACTGCTGTCGTATCGTCTCGATGAGCTTCGTCCGGTTGATCGGCTTGGTCGCGTAGTCGCTGCATCCCGCCTTAATGCACTTGTCACGATCGCTGTCCATCGCGTGGGCGGTCAGAGCGATGATTGGTCCGGTGTAGGCCTTCTGGCGGAGTTGCCCTGTAGCCTCGTAGCCGTCCATAATAGGCATCTGCATGTCCATGAGGATGATGTCGAATGGATTGCCGTTGTCGCGCGCCGCCAGCGCGGCATCGAGCGCAAGCTTTCCGTCCTTGACGGTAGTGATCTTAGCACCTGCCTTCTTGAGAATACCAACCACAAGAACTTGGTTGGCCGGGTTGTCCTCGGCCAGCAGGATGCGGCAACCCTGCAACGATGGCTGCCCTTGGGTTTCGGTTTGACGGGCATCGCGCTTCGATCGGCCGCCTTGTGCATATGCACGGACCAGTTCGATAACCTCCTTCCGGTCAATGGGCTTGGTCGCGTAGTCGTTGCACCCGGCCTTTAGGCACTTCTCGCGGTCGCCCGCCATCGCGTGGGCGGTTAGGGCGATGATCGGCCCGGTGTAGCCCTTCAGTCGGAGCTGCGCCGTGGCTTCATAGCCGTCCATCACGGGCATTTGCATGTCCATCAGGATGACATCGAACGACTTTCCGTTTTCGCGTGCCGCCAGCGCAGCATCCAATGCGAGTTTTCCGTTTTTCTCGACCGTTACATCCGCTCCAGCTTTCTTCAAAAAGAACGAGATGAGACGCTGGTTGTCCGGGCTGTCCTCCGCGAGAAGGACGCGGATTCCTTGCAGCTCTTACCGGGGCGCCTGCATGGCTGTGTTGGCGTCCTCGGCCAGCACGGTCACCGACAGCGGGTCTTCGAGCATTTTCACGCCATCGAGCGACCCGGTGGCCACGGTGGCGCGGAAAGTCGATCCCACGCCCATTTCAGTCTCGACAAGGGTGATGTCGCCGCCCAGCAACTCGGCGAAGCGCTTGCTGATGGTCAGGCCGAGGCCCGTTCCGCCGAACTTCCTCGTGGTTGAGGTGTCGGCCTGCATGAACGGCTGGAACAGCTTGGCTTCTTCTTCCTCGGTCATGCCGCGGGCTTTGGCGGTATCGGGGATTTGGTTTTCCACCAGCAGGGTGAAGTCTGGGAGCTCTATGCCAGAGAAATCTACCAGAGCGAACTTTGGGGTTTCATCGAGGTCGAGGAATTTGTCTTCGAGGACGGCTCGAAGCTGGTCGTCGACCCCTCTGCCGACCGCCTGCGTCACACTTTCGATGGCGTCAAGCGCAGCTATCTGCCGCTCAACGCCATCGTGCGTATCGACGAGGTGGAGCGTGAGGGACCGGCCAGGGCCGTCAAGAGCGAGGGGCGCATTGCGGAGTTTCCGCGTGGTCCGATGCTGCCGCCGAAGAGCGAGCGCTGAAAACAATGAACGCAGGGAAACGGCATACCCGCGGTCTGCTCAGGAAATGACCATCCTGCCGCAGGCCAGTACCGGGGTGCCAGTCAGCCGCCTTTCCAGCGGTTTTCCCGGGGTTTATCCACAGTTCCTGTGGATAGGCCAGTGCAAGAGAGATTTGCCAGGGGCTTGCCGAGGGCAGGCCCATGGCTTGGATAGCCAGGACATCGGCATGAAGCATCGATTCAGGTTTTTTCTCGCAGGCGCCGCGCTGGGCTTGGCGGCGTCTCCGCTGCATGCCCAGCAGGCGGACGACAACGCGCGTTGGGTTTCCGATGAGCTGACCACCTACGTGCGCAGCGGCCCGACCGACGGCTATCGCATTGTCGGTACCCTGACGGCCGGCGAGCCGGTTACCCTGCTCGAGACCAGCGGCAACTACAGCCGGGTCGAGAACGGTGACGGCAATCGTGTATGGATACTGAGTAACGAGCTGCAGTCGTCACCGAGTGCGAGCTACCAGTTGCCGCGCCTGGAGGAGCAGGTGGCAGAGCTCGAGGCCGAGCTGGGCGGCATCAACGAGACCTGGGAGAACCGGGTCTCGGCCATGACCAAAACCCTCGAGGTGCGTGAGCAGCGCATCGCCGAGCTGGAGGCGCGTAACCGCGAGCTCGACAGCGAGGCCGACCGCTCGCGCAGTACCATCCGCCAGCTCCAGGCACGCCTGGACACCCAGGAAGAGGACCTGCTGATGCGCTACTTCATGTACGGCGGTGGCGTCGCCGGCGCCGGCCTGCTGGTCGGATTGATCATTCCTCACCTGCCGCGCAAGCGGCGCAAGCGCGACCGCTGGTTCTGATGACGAGGCATGGACGATGACGCGTGAATGGCTCGAC
>JADFMZ010000440.1 GCA_022563615.1 Planctomycetota bacterium | reverse complement strand
TCTTCCGGCACGAAGACTGTCGGGAACCCTTCTCGAGCGACGAGGACGTGGTACGGCTACCGCGACGGATTCCGTGTGCGTAGCCCAAACGATCCTGTCCATCGATGGCACCTTCTGAACGCCACCGGCGATTCAGCACGCTACGGCACCCCTTTCAAGATGACGCATAAACCCAAAGATGACCAGGGACAATCAGCATCCGATCGTTCAAATGCGTCCGTGCATGAAGACTCTTGCAGATGCCGCTTCAATCCACCTGGAACGAACTACTACGTCTCCACGATCGACGGCTCTCGGTACGCCCTTCTCGCCGGGCCTTTCGCAACCCATCCGGAAGCTTGCAACTGGGTCGATCGAGTAAGGGATGAAGCCTGTCGTGTGGATCCGCGAGCGTGGTTCTACGCCTTCGGAACAACGGCGATGAGACCGGAGTATCGGAAACCGGGAATACTTAACGATCGATTGGATCTGGACGGCGGACCTTAAAATGATGCTGTCACATCAATCGGCAGGACGAGCCGGCAGAGGGCAACGTCGAGCAGAGTTCTCGGAGGATTCCTTGAGCGGGAAGAAGCGTCCAGATGCGTTGGAAACAAACGCAATCTACTGCATGGATGTCCGCGAAGGGCTGAAGAAGATGTCCGACGAATCCGTGGATTGTGTGGTCACCTCACCGCCCTACTGGGTCACTCGGGACTACAGCCTCGAGCCGGTCCTATGGGGTGGGGATCCCAAGTGCCGGCACGATTTTGCGGAGGTTCCGGCGCGGCTGGCCCATGAGAACCGCCAGAATCTAGTTGGCGGGACAATCGGCAATCTTAAGTATCGCCATGGGTTGCATGGTCACGGAACCAGCAAGGCGGGCGTCTGCAGGAAATGCGGTGCCTGGCGCGGATCACTGGGCCTCGAGTCGGATTTCAACCTGTACATCGAGCATCTTTGCAACGTGTTCGACGAGGTTTTGCGTATTCTTAAGAAGACCGGGACGTTGTGGGTGAACCTCGGCGATACTTATGCCGGAAGCTGCGGTGGTTACACAGTGGCGGGAGTCACGAAGGGCGCGGGTGACGACGGGTCGGCAAGCACAAGTTGGCGAAGGCCTGCCTGCGAACAGTTCAACTCAAAACCGCCGTCGTCCTTGCCACAACACGTGAAGCCAAGATCGCTCTGTCAGATTCCGGCGCGGTTCGCGATCGCGATGTGCGAGCGCGGCTGGATCCTCCGCAACGATATCGTCTGGCACAAACCCAACCACATGCCGGCGAGCGTCAAGAATCGCTTTGCCTGTTCATGGGAGCACATGTTTCTGTTCGCCAAGCAGCCCAAGTATTATTTCGACCTTGACGCGGTTCGTGTTCCTCACAAGCACTTGGAAACCCGAAATCAGACAAACGACGGAAAAGAAGCGGTCGGCCTGACGCTCAGCGCCGGACCTCATCTCTATGAACGACAGATCGCAAGATCAGATTTGCTTAGCGGCAGCGAGAAGCGAAACGCTCTGCGCGTCTTGAAACTGGTTCGACGTGATCAGCACGACCACAAGGTGCCGGGCTTTCGGATGGTCATGCGTGGGCACAAACAGGCAGCGTACGGGCACACGGGTGTTCGGCCAACGCGATCTCTAGAGCTTCGCGACCATGGCTTCTACATCTTGAAATCTCATCCGAATGGCAAGAACCCCGGGGACTGTTGGGATATCGCAACACGGTCGTTCAAGGGAGCGCATTTCGCGGTCTATCCGGAGCAGCTGTGTGAGCGGCCAATCCTCGCCGGCTGCCCGGTCAAGGTGTGCAAGCGATGTGGAACACCGTGCCCGAGCGAGTCCGCGCATGGAGCAAGGCGCAAGTCCGTTCATCGCCGTGAGGGCGCATTCGGATGCAAATGTATGGCCGGCTGGCAACCGGGCGTGGTCCTCGATCCGTTTTTAGGTTCGGGAACAACGGCCGTCGTCGCCAAGAGACTCGGGCGACATTTCATTGGCTTTGAGCAAAGTACCAGTTATGCCGCCATGGCAAGACGGCGGCTGGCCAGTACCGCCACGGGACCCGACCCACCTACCCGCACATCTGCGCCGAGAGCTTTTTCAGAAGCGAGACCAGGAGCCCACGCTGCTTGAATTCTTCGCGGTCGAGGAACCTGTTCGACGGATTCACGACGAAGCTCAGTCCCTTGCAAGTGCGGTGAGTTTTTCTTCGCTCACTCTTTCTTATGCTCGCAATTGTTTCAACATGTCCGGCGCATGAGTGACCTGCCCCCAATCTATGTACCAGTGGTTATGAGAGTCGGTAACCGTTTCTGTTCCTCATCCATCGCCTGTTGGGACAGGCGGAGCGTAGCGGAGCCTGTCCCAACAGGCGTCGCGCTTGCCTCACTCACCTCGCGGGTCCGTCCACCGACCGTGGCTGCGAACGCCGCCGGGGTCTCGTAGCCCAGGCTGCTGTGCGGACGGCGGTGATTGTATTCCAAT
>JADFMZ010000117.1 GCA_022563615.1 Planctomycetota bacterium | reverse complement strand
GTGAGTAGCGCAGTAGCGATCCAGTGCAGCATTTCTGGTTTCAAGATGGAGCGTCGGAAAATCACTTCACAGGGTCCTTGCGAATCATGGCGATGGCTTCGATCTCGACGAGAAGCTCGGACCTGCAGATTCTCGCCTCGATGCACGTGCTGGCCGGCAACGGGTCGACCTTCTGCTCCTCATAGAATGCATTGCGACTCTCGTTGAACTCATCGTAGTAGCGAAAGTCCGCGAGGTAACACGTCGTTCGGACGATGTCGCGCCAGTCGGCGCCCTCGCTGGCCAGTAGCGCGGCGATGTTTTCGAAGGTGCGCCGCGTCTGCGCCTTGACGTCGCCCGGATAAATCGACTCTCCGCTTTCGTCGACGCTGGCCGTTCCCGAGATGAACAGCATCACGCAGTTGTCCAGCTCAACGCGCATCCCGCGCGAAAACGCAACCTTCTTGGGATAATCGTACGCCTCGCAGAGAACGCGTTTGTTCTCGATGGGCGACTTGGGAATTCTGCTTCGCGTCGTTTCAATCATCGGATTGGACTCCATCATCAAAACCTTTTCCTAAAAGATCGTTCAGTTCCTGTGCGCGGGTTGGTCTCCCGAGCACTCTCTTCCTCGGGCTGTCGGGCAGGGAGGAGCTTTCGACCTGCTGTTCCGCCCGCCACCCGCGGGCCAAGCCTTCCCCCGTCGCCAGCCAGATGTCATCACCCTGAAAACTGATGCCGAAAATGTAGTTGTGTGGAAAAATCGTTTCGATTTCTATCCGTTCCTGTGGCGCGTCAGCCGGCGCCCAGAGTACGATCCCCCGGCCGGTTTCCGGATCCCGCTGGTAGGTCCACCAATGTTTTCGATCCGTCGCGTTCAACCCGTTGTCCGTTGCGATCCAGCCCATTCCGTCATGCGTCGTGACGAAATTGATGAAGTTACTGACCAATCCGCCGACGGGCGGATCGTGATCCATGAAGTTGAGCCACTTGCGACCGTCGTAGGTGCTCAACCCGAAATAGGTTCCCACCCATACGACGCCCGAATCGTCACAGGCAACGCTGGAAACTACATCGTGCACGAGGCCGTCGTTGCGGAACAGGTCAATTTCCATTTCGCCGTCCGGATCGCGATAATCCTTCCAGCGCTTCTTACTTCGGCTGAACTCCAACAGGCCGCCGCCCCAAACAGCCAGATATACCTTATCCCCACAACTGGCTGCGGAATAACACCAGATTTCGTGCATCGGCGTGTTGGTTTCATCGTAGAGCGTCCAGCGGTTACGCCCGATTTCGTAGCGGCTGGCGCCGGCCGCCGTGGCCGCCCAGACTTCTCCGTTCGCAACGGTCAGTCCGTACACGACGTCGTTGGTCAAGCCGCTGTTGAGTTGCGTGAAGGTGTCGAAGCGCCCCCCTGAAAACCTGGACACCCCGCCGAGCGTCGCAAACCAGAGGTCACCCGTATTTGGATCCTGTGCAATGGCCATCACGACCCGGTGCGCGAGACCGTCCCTGGTGTTGTAGGTCCGCCACTCCTTCCCATCCCACCGCACAAGGCCATTGTCGGTACCCGCCCACACTTCACTGTCGGTTGCGTATACACAGAAAACCTTATTGCTCGGCAATCCGTCACTCACATCGAACGTCTGCCAACGATTGTAGAAAGGAGGCGTAGCGGATAGGGGCACTCCCTGTCCGAGGAAGACGAACAACATCAGTTGAACCATTCGCTTCTGCAACATTTTCACCTCACCAGTGTCAGAGACCCCTCAGAAACTCGACTAGGTCGTTCAGTTGCAGTTTCGTCCAATCGCTTGACACTCCGTGCTGACCGTCTGGGTTGTAGACCGTCCATATTTCCTCGAGTGTCGCCGCCCGGCCATCGTGCAGATACGGCGCCGACTCGAAAATGTTGACCAGATGCGCCGTGTCGAACTCGGTCTTCGTGTCGCGTATTCCCTTGGTGCCCACGTCGAACTGCCGCCCATCGAAATACTTGGGACCGGCGTGACAAAAGTTGCAGCGATTCTCTTCCGGAATCGGCGTACCGTCGTTCAAGGTGATTCGCTCGAAAAGCACCTTGCCGCGATGCTGCGCCGCCGTCAGTTGACCGTCGGGCGAACGGTAGGGGTTGACAACCGCTTGGATGGATCGGATGTACGCGGCCAGGTTCACGACCTGGCCCGAGTTGAGCCAACCGGTGCGCGTGATCCACTTGCCCGTTCGAGTTCCGCACTGTGTGGTGATATCCGGGTTGGAGCCAGCCCACTTGAACGGGCCGGTCCCCGCCACGTCGCGCAGGTTTCGATTATCAAGCGGGTTTTCTCCAAGCCCGTCCGGCTCGAGATCGTATTGGAGGCCGTCAAACCCGCCGTCAGGGTGGCAGCTTGCACACGAAAACTGGTTCTGGAAGGTTCTGGCTGCGCTATGGAAAAGGCGTTCCCCGCGCGCCACTCGATCACCTCGATCCGTTTCGCCGAGGGCAATCGTTGCAACGACCTCATCCGACGCCGTGTCGATCACGGTGATCGTGTCGTCGAGCCGATTGGCCACAAACAGCCGTTGTCCATTTCGATCGATGGCGAGTGCTTGCGGATTAGCGCCGACGCTGATGCGTGCTACCACGTAGCGTCGAGAGAGACCCAGATGATTGGCATAGCCGGGTAGGTGACCGGCCAGCGCCTCGTCTACGGTTTTCCGAAGCCGTCCCACATCCACGGAAATCACGGTGTCCACGCCCGCGCACGAAAGATAGAACTTGCGACCGTCGGGCGTGATGACCACATCGTGCGGATCGGCGTAGGCTTGATTGGGTTCGTCCACGAGAAGCTGTACGGGCAAAGCGTCCAGGCCGGGCGATAGCACGGCGAAGCCGTTGGTGACGACCCAACCGCGCGCCACCTGCACCATCGGCACAAGATTCTTGGGGCGGCTGATGGCCGCAATGCCAAGCGAGCCGTCTTTCACAAACGCGATGCCTCGACCGATGTTGGCGCCATCCAGGACGAGTCGCTCGACGACACGCGCCGTGCGGTCGTCGATCACCGTGATCTCGGTCCGGCAGGGTCGGTCGGGGGGATTCGGGCTCGGCAGCAGGTTCGTCACGTAGACGCGTCCCCGTCGCGGTTCAAGCAGGACTGCTTCGGGGCCGTTGCCCGCCGCCAGTCGCTTGATCTCGCTTCCTGATTCAAGATCGAACACAGCGATCTGATCAAGCGAATGCACGCCCGCGTACAGGCGTTTCCCGTCTGCCGAGACGGATACGCCCGTCGGGTCGCCGCGAAGCTCGAAGCTTCGAAGCACTCCCAGAGAGTTGATATCCAGCTCGAGAATCCGTTGCCCACGACGGCATGAAACGTACATCCGCTTTCCATCCGGATGCAAACAGGCGGCGAACGGCGACTCGGCCGTAGGGGCTTGCGACACAACAGTGCCACTTTGAATATCGAGTCGCAGGATCGTGTTTCGTTTTTCACACAGGATCAAAACCTTGCCGCCGTTGCCTTCGGGAATTAAGAACTTGGGGCCGCACACAGCTTCCGACTCCTGGGCGACCGTGGTGCGCGCGGAATAAGCGGCGAGCGCCAAGCAGAGCATCAGGCTCTTCCTCTGTTGGCCTCTACGTGTAAGATTAGGGATGTATTTCTGCCCTTCTGCCCTCACTTTTTGCTTCCTTTCCACCATCGGCACGCTGACGAATCGCCAGTACTTGGTCGGTGCGGACGTCTTGCATGCTTTGACGAGTGCCGTCCGGCCAGATAACCTCGACTGACTTGATCTGCTCGTGTTCTCCTAGGCCGAAGTGAAGACGCGAGTCGTGCTGCGAAAGATAGCCGCCGCCTGAACGGCGCAGTCTGGTGAGCGTCCGTCTGCCCACACGCACGGTGACCACGGCGCCGATGGCATCGCGATTTGAGCCGTGACCGATCAGGTCGACCATCAACCAATGCCTCTTGCGGCGTGGCGTGTCGTTACGAAGCAATACCGGCGGATCATTCAGGTTCGTGATCAGCACATCAATATCACCATCGTTATCGAAGTCCCCTCCGGCCACACCGCGTCCGACGTACTTGTTTTTCATGCAGGCGCCGGCGGTTTCCGACACATCCACAAATCGACCTTGCCCATCGCCGACAAAGACGACATCCTCGTGCGGTTCGAGATGGTGGACGTCACCGTTACTGACGAACAGGTCCAGCGCCCCGTCCAAATTGAAATCTGCAAACACGCCACCCCATCCGACGTACTGGCCCATCACCGGCGCGATGCCGGACCGCGCGGCGTGATCTTCGAACCCGCGTTCGCCGATGCCACGGTATAGACAGGTAAACGTCATGTCGGGGATGAACAGGTCGAAAAGCGAGTCGCCGTCGTAGTCGGCGATTTCGACCCCCATGGCCGCTGTGGCTTCGCCGTTCTGACCGAACGCAACGCCCAACTCCCATGCCTCGTTCACGAACGTTCCCTCTCCGGTGTTGCGGAAAAGGAAGTTCTCCATCGCATCGTTAGAAACGAAGAGATCGATGTGGCCGTCCCGGTTATAGTCGAACGCGCCAACGCCCATAGCACGGCCGATCGGATCGATAGCGATCCCCGATTCCATCGTTACGTCGGTAAACGTGCCGTCGGCATTGCCGCGGAAGAGTCTGTCTTGTTCTCCCGTGTACGCAAGCGGTCCGGGGAAACCGTCCGGCGCGTAATAGAGCCGATAGTCCGGATCGTACTCAACGTAGTTGCCGACGTAGAGGTCGAGTCGACCGTCGCCGTTGTAGTCGAAGAAAGCGGCGCCGACGCTGAAGCCGGGATCATCAACGCCGGCGAACGCGGCGACGTCGGTGAACGTTCCGTCCCCGTTGTTTCGGTACAGGAAGTTCGGCCCGTAGTTCGTAATGTAGAGATCCTTGTCGCCGTCGCCGTCGTAGTCGGCCGCGATGACGCCCATACCATAGGCCGGTCGTGCCAAACCGGCATGGCGGGTCACATCTTCGAAGGTTCCGTCCCCCCGATTTCGATAGAGCCGATCGGTGGCCTGGGCGAGTTTCCTTCGTTCTTCCGGGTCCAGCTTTGGACTGGAAAGGCCCTTGAGCCAACATCCGTTGACGAAATAGATGTCCAACCAACCATCGTTGTTGTAGTCGAAAAACGCACAACCGACGCCGACGGATTCAACGATGTTAGACATGTCGTTGTCGCCAATGGTCTCGACAAACTCGATGCCAGCCCTTTTCGTCACGTCGGTGAACACGACGGGCGCACTCTCTTTCGACTCGGCAAACCCGTGTCGGGCCGCGACACTCACAATCACCGCAGCCAATACCGCCAATGGCGCCAAGCGCCTTGGCGAGGACACCCATCGCGTCGGCGTCAATGCGTAGATTGACCTAGTCGTCCTTGCGCTCATCCGGTTTGTGCTCCATGACGATCGTTTCAATGTCGGGAATCTCGTGAGGCCAGGGGCCGGACGCTGCCACGTGGTCGTAAGGCGCTCCCAAATCGACCCAAGTTCGAAAGAGTTCGAGCTGCTCGTCCGGCAGCATGGGACCGGGGTGAGCCTCGACCATCGGCCTCTCGAACGGGGCTGCTGAGTATTGCTTGGCGAGGGCCCGCCCATAGAGCATCCAAAGCAGCGGGCTGGACCGCGCGTCCCCAGGATGAACTCGTCGCCCGCCGATGGATATCGGTTTGTTTTCTTGGCGTGCCAGCAAGTTGGCATAGGCCGGTCCGAACCGATCCGCCAGAAGCGAGTTCTTCGTTCCGCTTAGATGATCCGGCGTCAGGTTCATGCCCGCCGTCGGAAACGGTGGAATATGACAATCTGTTGTTGCGCAGGTTTTTCTCACGATCGGCATGATGTCGTGCCGAAACGTTACCGTGCGCCAAAGCGCGGGATCAGTCAGATCCGTCGGTTCCCGCCGCACGGCCAACGGAACTCGGTTCGGCGGCGAGAGTTCACGGTTTTCATGGCAACCGATGCAAACACGGCGCTCGTTGGGGCGCACCCAGAACCAGGCCCGTTCGTTCATGACGGCGAACCCGTCCTGATCGATGAGTTGAATACGCAGCGGACGGTCCGCCGGCACCTTCAGATAGACCGATCCGTCCGTCGCCGGCGGAACTTCACCGAGAATCCTCGACGGGATGTAGCCGGTCGCTGATGCCGGATGCACGCGCGGTTCGTCTTCTCGTCCGGGCGGCGACAGAAACGTGACTTCCCCCTTTTGGTACGAAATCGGGCGCCCTTCGATGACGCGAACGGCGCGAATCGGACCGGATCGCGACGCGTGTCGATCCGTTCGATCGGTCTCTTGGCAATCCAGAATCGCGACGTACCCGTACGGCGTACCCGTAACGACGGTGCTGATGCGTCGTTCGGGCGGGTTGCGCGGCACACCGACCGTCGGCGAAAGCTCGTGAAACTCCGGATCGTCGTAAAACGCCGTGATCTCGCCTTTGTCATAGATGTAAAGTCCAAAGGTGGCTGACGCCTGATTCGACGGCCTAGCCGACAAGAGCAGTCGCCCGTCAGGCAGCGGTGCAAGATCGGCGACAGCGTACGTATCAGCGGATACGAGCATGCGATAAGTTGCAAACGGGTCGTTCAACGAAGTGGCCACGAGCGATCCCGCACCGAACTTCGTGACGCTCTCAGCCACGATAAACGCGATTTCGTCCGAACCGATGACCTTGGCACCTCGCTTGAGCCAGGGACCACGGTGGTTCCCGGTTAGTGGGAACACACCGGTGCCATCGGCGTTGATCAGCATCAAGGCCATCGTCCCCTGTGGCCAATGATGATTCCCGACATGCTGCCAGGACGAATAGAGCACGCGCCCGTCGGGCAGGACCAACGGATCGAAGTCACTGCTCGGATTAAACGTCAGACGGGTCGGAACTTCGTTTCCCCGGTATTGCGCAAACAGCGAGAACGAATACTTCCCGCCGTGTTCTTCATATTCACGTCCGAGGAGTGAAGCGAAGACGACGCTGCCACCTGGCAAGTAGACCGGGTTAACGCTGTCCATATCGGTCGAAACTCTCTTATGGGGCTGGCCGTCAAGTTTTCCAAACTCCCAAACCTCCAAAGGCTCATCCGCGGCACGATGTCCGACAAACATTAGGCTTGATCCGTCATAACTGAAGCGAGGATCGGCGGCCGCCGCGAACCCTTCGGTCAGGACACGCAACGACCGAGCAACGTTTCCGAAGTCGGCGGCAACGATGCGCATGCCGGATGAATAACGGGGCGCAAGGATCGAACGCCCCAGGTCCGTGGCTATGGGTGACGATGACTTGGGAGCCTGGACGAATGCCAGCGGGTAGGGTTCGGCCACAGCCGGCGCCACGACCAACCCGAAAACCGCAGCCACCCCGACAAGGCACATCGGTATACCCAACAGGTGAATCCGCTTCCCCTCCACTAATCCGCCTCCTGAATCCACGGCGTTTCATTCCGACGTAACACAGGCCTGATCTCAGCACCCACCCGGTCGCGGCCGGCACCTGTTGCTTACCGGGGCCTCGGAACCGTGTTCCGAGTGCCATGCCCACGCCCGTCGGACGGTCTCGCCATCACTTAGTTCGTCTATCTAATCACATTGGCGGGTGGATGTCAAGCGCGGGCCGGATTAATCGGCCGGAAGCGTGGGGCCAGCCGCTGCCTCAGACAGCGTGCACAGACGGATCTTGAAGAGCCAGGCCGGAATCGGGCTTCGGGCTGTCCCAAGGGCCTTCAGGGGACGCGACAGGCCCGAGCGAAGTGTGTGGCGTCGGATGGTCGACAGCCGGTGGTACGGTGAATCCCTGTGTCGCAGGTATCAAATACGTCACTGACGGCCGGGACGAGGTCTCATAAGGGGGGCGGCTCTCAGAAGCTCAGGCAAGCGAGCAGGACACGCCGTGCTCGTGTCTTTGAAGACGCGGCGTCACCGGGGTCCGCGAGTATTCGCAGTAAGCTTCGGGTCGCGGCGACGAAGGAAGGGGCAGTCTGCGTCGCCACCAATCAGGACGCAGGTACCGTCGGCGTGAGCGCCGCATTGAAGGCAATACTCCTTGAACCCCTGGTCGGATCGGGCCAGGAAACCGGCAATCGAGTGCAGCGTCGTCGTCCACCTCTCCACGTCGCGCTTGTCCGCCAGGCGCATGGTGTTTCGTAACAAGTGTCGCTGTTGTCGACGTACGACGTTGAACCGTCGCCTGCCTTCGTCACTCAGTTTGTGGATCGATTCGCGGCCGTCTTGTTTGCCGACACGACACGTGATCCATCCAGCCCGCACGAGCGCGTCGGTTATTTGGGTTACGGACGGCCTCCTAATCCCCAGGAACCGGGCGATCTGACTCGATGTCTGGCCTCCACGACGGCTCAACAGCCGAAGAACCTGAACCTTGGAGTACGAGATCCCCACCCCCAGCGCTTCCTCAACGGCGCGATCCTGAAGGATATGGGTTACCGTCCGAGAAAGAACCGAAAGGGCTTTGTGCAACTCGTCGACAGCGTCGGTCGGAATGGACACTCGAGAAGCCATGCTGTTTCTCCAAACACATCCAGATTAGGCAGCCTAAGTATCGTATCCAA
>JADFMZ010000116.1 GCA_022563615.1 Planctomycetota bacterium | reverse complement strand
GCAGCCTGTTCCGTGAACGTCGCGTGGTGTCGGCCCAGTCCGCGCTCGGAATCCGACAGCGCGCGATGCAGCAGTTGCTTGATGTCGTCTTTAGACAGCGGTTCAAACTGAAAGATCTGGCTGCGTGAAATCAGCGGCGCATTCAGCGCAAAGAACGGGTTCTGCGTGGTGGCTCCGATCAGGATGACGATGCCCGCTTCGACGTCGTTGAGCAAGACATCCTGTTGGGCCCGGTTGAATCGATGCAGTTCGTCGAGAAACAGAATGGTCCGTCGCCCCTCGGTTTCGAGGCGTCGGCGAGCGCCGGCCAGGATTTCACGAATCTCCTTGACTCCGACGGCTGCGGCATTGACCTGCTCGAAATGGGCTCGCGTTCTGCCGGCGATGATCCTGGCGAGCGAGGTTTTTCCGGTTCCGGGCGGGCCGTAGAACACGGCGCTGGTGATGCGGTCGGCCTCGAGCGTGCGGCGAAGCAACTTTCCGTCACCCACAAACCCGCGTTGCCCGAGGAACTCATCGAGTGACCGGGGCCTCATGCGTACCGCCAGTGGCTCGACGCCGGCGAGATTCGATTCACGTTGTTGGGCAAACAGGTCCAAGCGTGACCCCTTTCCGGCGCTTAGTATACGGGAACGTTCGCCATCCAGAGAGCCCTTGACGTTCTTTTTCGCTGCGGTCCATGCTGGTCGCTCGTTGAGAGCCTATCTCAACAAGTGTGGCACGGGTTTGTAACCCGTGCGTTTCACCGGTTGCAAACCCGTGCCACAAGGGCTGACGGGATAGGCTCTTGGACTTCATGGCGGCGCCGCCGGCCCGTGGCGTCCCCTCCCGGCAAGAAGGCGACCCTATTGCTTTCCAAGAAATCTTCGCCGCAACCCGGCGCGGCCAATCATAGACCCAAGTGCAGCGTTCCGACGCGCGACTGAACGGGCGGGAAGAGATGTTTGCGCAGGCGGGTGATGAACTCGGCGTCGACCCGTCGGTCTTCAGGATCCGATCGCCTTTTTGGTTTTTCGAGCCATTGCCCGACGTAACGATCGAACAACGTCGGACATAAGAGAATCACGGACGGGTTCTTCAAGCGTTGCTCGCGCGCAAAGGCTATCAGCACGCGCTGCTGCGGCTGCGTCAACTCCAGATCGTCCAGCAGGTTGACAAATAGTTCCCGGCCTGGATCGGTTCCGGCGGGACGATTCGATTGCCGTTGGCGCTGCGTCAGAAACTTCACCATCACAACCACGCCGATGATGACGGCTAGCAAAAGCAACACCGACGTCACCGATCCCCCTTGCTGGAAATGATCGCGCACGGCACGTTGCAGCACGGTCAGCCGATCGAGTTGGACCAAGATGCCGAGGTTCACTCAGATCCCCCGTTGCCGTCATCCCCGGAGACGGGGATGGCGACGTCATGCCACCAGGAACTCGTCGCCCGATCGGCGCCAAAGGTGTGGAGAATGCGCCGGGCCCGCATCTGCACTTGCCGGTCTGCGTCGAGCCGGCTCATCTCTTCCAGCCGCACAAGAACAGTGTGCAATCGAAGTCGTTCAATGACCCATAAGGCGCTGAGCCGATGCGCCTGCGAAGGATCCTGGAGCATGTCGAGCAGGGCTTCGCCGGCCTGGCGCAAGTCTGTGCGCAACAGGGATTTGATGGCGTTGGCTCGCACGCGGCCTGACTTGGATTCGAGCTTTCCCTTCGTCCAGCGGACGCGGTCGGCCAAGTCGAGCCGGTCCAACGCCTCGACGGCGTTGGCTTGGACTCGGTCGTCCGGATCCTCGACCGCCATTCGCAGGATGCGCTCAGTCGTTGGGCCGGGCAATTCCGCCAGAAGGGCCACCGCCAGACTGCGGACCACCGGCTCCGGGTCATGGGCCAGGCGATACACTTGCTCCGCCATTGGTCCGATCAGTTTCAGCTCGCCAACGCGGTGAAGCGCGGTCCCACGCGTGAGCGGATCGCCGGCGGCAAGCCCGGCGCGAAGCTCGCGTAGGGTAGACTCATCGCGTGCAGCCGCCTCAGGGGTTGCGCCGGCCCGATCCTCCGGCGGCCGCGCACCTGCGGCCGGGTTGGGATGACGACGCCGGACTTCCCGGCTGGCGACTGCGGAAAGGTCATCGCTCGCTCGGCCGGCGAGTCGTACCAGGAGCCCCGTGGCGGCCTCGCCCGGATCGGCGACCAGTTGTTTCAAAACGGCGCGGCGCAATTCACTGTGGCCGCTATCCAGCAGCGTACGGTAAAGCTGCATTCTGCCTTCGCGCGGGATGCCGGTGGCCGCCAACCAACGTATTGCGCTCTGCGCATCTCGCCCTTCAAGGCGTATTAGGACATCCATAGAGCCCTGCAGCCACCAGCAATGACGAATCCGCAGACAACCCCTTCGGATTTCGATATCATCCAGCAATGACGTATGACCTAGGATCGCTCGGATCAAGATTGGATCACGCGCCTGGCCGATGGCGTTCGCGGCTGCATCTCCAAGCTGTGGGATCGCCAGGGCGCGGACCGCAAAGCCCGCCGAACGTGGGTCGAGGTCGGCCTGAAACAGAGCGTGGATGGCCTTGACGATTGTCGTGTGACGTTCCTGGACCTTCTTCCGAATCGCTGGCGCCAGGCGGTCGTGCAGCCAAAACGCCGCTTCGAGCACGGGCGACTGGGTGTGAATCTCCCAACCTTGCACTGCGTGTTGCAAGGCATCGGCGAGGTGGTCGGCGTGGACGGCGATGGTCGCAGAGTCGTCCGAAGAAGAAACGGTTTCCGCTTGCTCTACGTAGCTCGCCGTGATCGTATGCAGGGCGGTGGCGGCCAACGCCCGAGTTCTTGCGCAGGGCGATCGGACAGCCTCGGCCAATAGGTAGATTGAGTGGCGTTCCTGGGCGGCTGTGATAATTTGAATCGCTGACGCTCGCACCGCCAGTGAGTCGGAAGTGATGGCCGCGCGAATTCCAGCGGAAAGGTCGGCGGCGTGTTGAATAAGAAAGTCTCGGAAATCGTTAGACGCTTTGGGGAAACTCGTCACGAGGGTAGCCAGAGTCGGAGCGTGCCCACGTTGAATGAGAATCTTCCAGGCCACCTTCCGTGAGATCCCGCGCAGATGAGGGAGAACTTCCACCAGAGCGGCGTCGGCGGCGACGCTGCGCTGGTCCGGCAGGAGATCAAAGGCGCGCGGTAGTGGCTGAGGCAACATGATGCTGCCATTATCGGCCAAATCGGCCACACAACTTCGGGCCGCCGGGCGATGCTCGTCCCGTATGCCCCGAACTCCGCAAGACTCGGGATCTCAAGGGTTTCAACCGCCCTGGACGAGACTGCATCGTGGCGTTTCCGAGACGATTGGACCGTTTGCACAGGTGACGGAGGCTGCGGGCGGGTCAGCGGCTACCGGCCTCGGATGGCTCGGATGCGCCGATCAGGATTCGGCACAACCGATCCTGGATTTCCTTATAGGGCGTGCTCGGTCCACGGTATCCGTTGAAGAATACGGCGAAAGCGAATCGCGGCCCGAACTGCGAGTCCACATAACCCGCCAGCGTGCGGACGCCGCGCATCGTACCGGTTTTGGCAAACACCCGGCCCGGCGAGTCGCGCAATCGCTTGTGGAGCGAGCCGTCCCGACCGGCGGCAGCCAGGCTGTCATGCAACAGCGGACCCCAGGGCTGCTTGAAACTCCAAGCCAATACCTGGGCGACTTGCCTTGCCGTACAGGCGTTGCTGCGGCTCAGACCGGAACCGTCCGCAACGTTGAGGCCGGTTGTATCGATACCGGCCCGGCGCACCATCTCGACCAGCGCATGGGCCCCTGTCTCCCAGGTGCCTTGAGGCTTCGGCGCGCCGATCCTTTGCGCCCAGGCGTAGCCCGACCGTTTTAACAGGGATTCGGCAAAGAGGTTTTGGCTATCCTTGCCGGCCCGTCGCAATACGTCGGCGATCGGCGTGCGGTGGGTTGCAACTACGTTCAGGAGGTCCGGCAGCGATCCATTCGCACTCCGTACCTGCGTGCGGCGAATCTCACCTGCAATCGTAATCCCCCGGTTGGCAAGCACCACACGCAGCGAATCCGCGAACAGCATTCCCGGATCGGGAAACGCAACCGAACCGAACGCCCAGAGTTTGCTGCAACGACCGGTAATCTTGTAATCGTAGGTGCCCGCCGCATGATGCAAGAGAGGCGTGCCCCGCGCGCCGGAGACGCACCGATTCAATACCCGAACCAGTTCCGTTTGAGGTTGAACCGACACGAGAACCGGCGCATCGAGCTGCCCGGCTGGGCGAATCGTGATGTCCACGCAATTGCCATTGAAGTTCAAGCCACTCACCGGGGCGGCGTACCATTTCCCCAGATCTGATGCCTCCCACGAGGGGTGGACCCACTGCCCGTCGAAGATGGATTCGTCCACGACAAGATCACCCACCACGGACGTCAAGCCGATCCGCTCCAACACGTCGGCCCATTGCTCGAAGGCTGAAGTGATCGATTCGCCGCGACTGCGGCAGAGCTTCTCGTCTCCGAAGGCCGGGTCGCCATCGCCGATTACATGGAGGTGCTCGCCATCGGTCGCAAGAATGGTTTCAAACGAGAAATTCGGACCCAGCTCGGTAAGCGCCGCAGCCATCGTCAGCACTTTCAAGCTGCTGGCGGGAATCAGCGGCTGATCGGCCCGCTGCGCAAACACCGTTTCCGCTGACTCCAGGTCGATGATGCACACGCCGGCAACAGTTTGTGCATGAGGCAGCGCGGACAGAACGGATCGAAGCTCGCGGGTGAGCGAAGGATGGGCGCCAAGCGAAACCCCAGAAAACCGAACAACCGTGAAGGCCAGGAACAGGATTCGTAGCCACGCCGCGCGTAGAACAAAGATCATCTTTGCCTCTCCATCGCCAAGCAAGAGTGCCCGTAAATGGAACCCGAGCTGGCAACCGGCGAAACGCAAGGGTTGCAAACCCGTGCCACACTCTTTGGGATAGGCTCTTCAACCTTCAATCTGCAACCTTCAATCTTCAATCTTCCGGGCGCTGCGTTCCCGGTGTCGGCGCACCGCTTGGGCAACGAGGTTTCTCAGGGCCTGAGCCAGATCAACCCGGCGATCCAATGCTTTGGACCTGGCCATGCAAAGAATATCATAGCCTTGGGGAATCGCCTCCTGGTCTCGACGAAAGGCCTCCCGGATTCTTCGGCGAACATAGGCCCTTTGGACGGCGTTGCCGACCCGCTTGCTGACGCGCAGCCCCAGACGCGACTCGCCTGAATCATTCCGTACTACCATTACCGCCAGAACGTCATTTCCAACTGCGCACCTTTCAGCCAGGATGCGGGCGAAATCAGCGTCCAGGCCAAGCCGTTGACACCGGCGAAGACGTTGATACCGGCGAAGCCGTTGACGCCGTCTAAGACGTTGAGACTGTCGAAATCCTTCGTGCGTGACCATCGCCGATTTTGCGCTGTAAAAGTGAGTGACCTTTGACTTTGGACATTTAATCTTGGACTTTGAACCTTTCCTTGCGAGTATAACAAGATCGACTGGAGACCCCTACCGTGAGCCGCCGTGCAGGTCTTGCTCCCGGATGACGCCCCGCTACCAAGCGGTTCGATAGGTTGAAGAGAGCACGACCAGCAACGTCGCATGCCGCACCATCAGGCCCAATTCCACAACCGTAGCCCAGAGCCTGTATTCCGTAGTCTGTACGCCGTAGCCCGTAGCCTGCAGCCCGTAGCCTGTACCCTGTACGCTGAAGCCTGTAGCCCGTAACCTGTCCCAGACCATGACCTATCATCCTGCACCAATCGGTCTTTCCCGACGCCTCGCGTCGTCGGTTTCAGCGGCCCTTTTCTTCTGGATCGCAGCCATGACGGCTGCGGAGCCCGCCAGCGCCGCCGAATTCCGGCCCAAGCATGAGAATCTACCCAACGGCCGCGATCCGAACCACTACCCCCCCGATTGCCCGGTGGACTTCATCCATCTCAAGCTCGAGTTGAGGTTCGATGACTTGACCTCCCGATCCTTCGTGGGCAGAGCTTCGTTGACGCTTCGCCCCAAACACGAGCAGGTTACATCCTTGACCCTGGACGCTGTGGATCTTCAGATTCGCGACGTGGTCGTAACCGGCGGCTCGATCTCCCGGTGGGATTATAACGACCGTCAACTGGTCGTAAGCTTTTCGAAACCCCTGCCCGTCGAAGCGGACACGACCGTCACCATCGACTATCGCTGCGTTGAACCGGTCGAAGGCATGGTCTGGGCGCTACCCGATTCATCGTATCCCGATCGGCCTCTCGTGATTCACACGCAGGGTGAGCCGGAATTCGCACGCTACTGGTTTCCCTGTCTCGACTCTCCCGTGGATCGGTGCACGTCGGAGATCATCGCGACGATTCCCGCGCCTTTTACGGCCATCTCCAACGGCAAGCTCGTGGAAAAAACGGAGGATGGCGGGCGGACTACGTTTCATTACCGGCAGGATCAGCCGCACGTTTTCTATCTCGTATCGCTGGTGATCGGCCAATTCGACGAAATCAAGGAGCGGTGGCGCGATGTTGATGTGCAGTATTTCGTGCCGCCGGGGCGCGGTGAGCTTGCTCGTCTGACCTATGGGCGTACGCCGGAAATGCTTACACACTTCTCCGACCTGCTGGGATTCGACTATCCCTATGCCAAGTATTCGCAGGTGAACGTACCCCTGTTCATGTTCGGCGGCATGGAGAACACCTCAGCCACCACGATGACCGATACGGCGATCCTGACGCCGCGCGCAGCCATCGATCAAGATCTGGAGGGTCTCATTTCGCACGAGCTCGCCCATCAGTGGTTTGGCGATCTGATCACCTGCCGAGGCTGGAAACACCTCTGGTTGAACGAGGGGTTTGCCACCTTCATGGCCAGCGTGTGGAAAGAAAAGTCCAAAGGACCGGATGAATACCTCTATGAGTTTTGGAAACGGTTCCAACACGTAGTCGACCACGACGACCAAGGCGGAAGCGTTCTCTTTGCCGATTACCGGCATCCCTTCGAGACCTTCCGACATCAAGGCTCGCTGCCGTACACCAAAGGATCATGCGTGCTTCACATGCTGCGGCATGACCTCGGTGAAGAACTGTTCTGGCGGTCGATCAGGAACTACGTGCAAACCTATGCCTACCGGGAGGTGGAGACGCCCGACCTGCGTCGCGTGTTTGAGGAGGCTACCGGTCGCAACCTCGAACAATTCTTCACCCAATGGTTGGCCCGATCTGGAACGGTCCATCTTGATGTCGCTTACGAATGGGATCCGCTCGATCAGACGGCGACGGTTAGCATGGTTCAAACCCAGCCGATCGACGGAGATCATCCGGCGTTTCATGTACCCCTCGACCTTTACTTCCGCGCCGGAAAAGAGGAATGGACCACGACGGTCCACTTGCGGGAACGCCGCGAAGTATTTCGACGCAAGTTCGCTACGAAACCGGACTTGTTTTGCGTCGATCCGAATGCGGGGTTGCTGATGGATCTGGACTGCGACAAACCCAAAACCCTCTGGCTGACGCAGCTCACACAGGGGCCTACGGCGATCAGTCGATCCGTGGCCGCCAAGCATCTTGCCAGGTTGAGTCGACCTGAAGTGGTCGAGGCTTTGCGAGACAAGGTTACGACCCGGGCTGAGCACTGGTCCGTTCGTTGTGAAGCCGCCGCTGCACTGGGCAATCTGCGATCCAGCCGGGCGAAACAGGCGCTGCTGTCCTTGTTGAGCGATGAAACCGCGATGGCGGATCACAAGGTTCGGGCAGCCGTGGTGAGGGCAGCCGGCCGGTATGACGCGCCCGAGGTTGGACGGGCGATCGCCTCGTTTGCCCAGTCAGATCCAAGCTCCAAGGTGGAAGCCGAAGCCACGAAGGCGCTGGGCCGTATTCGATCGTTCGACGCCCAGGAGCTATTGGTCCATAACGCCGACAAGGAATCGTATCAATTCCAGATTCGGATGGCGGCCATTAAAGCGCTCGGTCAACGAAACGATCCAAAGGCCGTCGAAGTGGCGATGGAATACGCGTCCTACGGACATCACGACCGGGTCAGGCCCGTGGCGGTCCGCGCTCTGGGCCGACTTGCCCGCGACAACCCGCTTCGCCGGGGCGAAATCCGCGCCGCCCTGGCGCGTTGGCTGACCGATCCGCAGGACCGGACGGTTCGGGCCTCCATCGAGGCGCTGGCCGACATCGGCGATGCGGAATCAACTGAGGCCATCCGCCGACTGATGGCCGGTGGGACCAAACCCGAGATTTACTACCAGGCTGTCGATGCCCTCGCTCGCTCGAAACCAGAGGTGGAATCGGAAACCATCCGCTCACTGCGCCGCGAAGTGGACGAACTACGTCAGCAGCTTCACGAGATCGCAGATCGCCTCGAACCGGCAACAGCGAAGAGAGATTGATAGCAGCTTCAACCTTCAACCTTCAACCTTCAACCTTCAATCTTCAATCTTCAACCTTCAACCTTCAATCTTCAACCTATCTTGGGGAGCCCGACCGCTATTTCTTCACGCCTTCGATTCCGAGCGTCAAGTGGATC
>JADFMZ010000115.1 GCA_022563615.1 Planctomycetota bacterium | reverse complement strand
GCAGGAGCTTCGCCCTCCCATTCAACAACCACTCAGTGCAAAGTTAGCGCCCTCCCTGCGTCACCCCACCCCGATAAATATGGAATATTATTGACTGGCAATTTTAATCCGATATAGTTAGGTTTGTGTTAGGTTAGTTGGTCCTGTCAAGTTGAGTCTTACGCAGTGGCCGTTGGTCGGAGGGAGGGAACCACGTTGGAAATGCAGCTTGAAGTCGAAGTGAATCCCAGCGACGGCCAACACCCGCCGCCGGTGGTGAGCCTCGAATGCATTCGCGATCAGCCGGTGGGGCGAGCGTCCTGGCGAACCGCGACGCTGGGGATGAGCTTCGGGATACCGTTGTTCAGCCGGCAGGTGGTGATTGTCCGAAAGACGGAAATTTCGCTGGCGCCTGGAAAGATCGTGCTGCTGGCGGGTCCATCGGGCAGCGGCAAATCGAGCGCCCTGGGGAGAATCGAGGCCCACTTCGCGGGTGCATGCCTGGTCCAGCGCGTCACCTTTACGCCGGGTGTGGCTGTCATCGATCGGATCGCGCCTTGGGCGACGTTGGCTGAGGCGTTGTCGATCGCAACAAGTTGCGGGCTAAGCGAAGCGTCGTTGTGGGTGCGACCTTTCGAGACCCTGTCGGACGGGGAAAAGTTTCGAGCGCGTCTGGCCCGGGCGGTGGCGTTACACGGTCGTAGCGGAGCGGCGGCACCCCTTTTGTGCGATGAGTTCTGTTCAACCCTGCACCGACGAGCAGCCAAGGCGGTCAGCTACAACCTTCGCAAGCTGGTAACCCGCCGCAATCTTTCGGTCGTGGTGGCTTGTAGCCAGGACGACCTGATCGACGATCTTCAACCCGATCTGGTCGTCAGGTTTCGAGGGGACGGAAGCTGCGAGGTCAAAGAGCGCACGGTCTGCGCCAACCAAGCCATCAGCTTTCGCCCACGCCTGCGCGTGGTGCGCGGATCGAAGCGCGACTACGAGCAGTTCGCAGCCATGCACTATCGCGCGTCGGATGAACTCGGCTTTGTGGACAAGGTCTTTGTCTTGCGGGAAGGATGGATCGGGGAAATACTTGGCATCGTGGTCTATTCTCATGGGCCTTTGGAGCTGTCGCTGCGCAACCGGGCCACGGGCGGGCGTTTCTCTCGCAACCCCAAACGGGTCAACCGGTCGTTTCGGATTTTGCGACGGCTGGTGATTCATCCCGACATCCGAGGCTGCGGGCTGGGGCACGATCTGGTGCGCCGGTCGCTGCCACGGGTTGGCACGGAATACGTGGAATGCCTCGCAGCCATGGGCGAGTTCAATCCGGTGTTCGAAACGGCCGGGATGCAGCGCATCGGCCAATATGAGGTCGCGCCGAAACAAAAGGCGGCGCTGGAAGCGCTGCGATCGATGGATGTCGATCCCAACAGTGGGGAGTTCACGTTGCAGGTATGTCGCCGTCGGCGCGTGCGTGAGATTGTGGCGTCGGTGGTGCGCGATTGGTATGCAGCCACTACCGCCGGTGGAGAAAGTCGCGTCGCCCGCCAATCGCCGCAGCTATTGGCACAGACGTTTCGCGGGCTGATGGGTTCGAGACCGGTATATTACCTTTGGCGCCGCAAGAGGCGAATCCATCGAAAGACCAGGTGATGTCGGAGCCGAGGCCGCATCATGCGTATTAGAACCTACCGGCACCACACACTGGAGCGCGCCAACCCGACGCTTCATCCGCGCCGAAGACAACCCAAGCAGCGACAGCGCCCCGACGGCGATCGCCGGCTGCGGAATCACAGCCCCCATAAACCGGTGCCACAAGAGTTGATGGGATAGGTTCCAAGCTCTCGACACCTCCAAGCGGATGGGCAAGGCATCATCCCGTCGCTGATTCAGGCACGATTCATTGCCAGGCAAGGCCCGGATGCCGTTCGGCGTAATCTGAAGGGACGCTCTCCGAAGGCAGACCGGCCCTTCCTTTCAAGACCTGCCTGGGGCGTAATTGAACCGCGAATGTAATAACCCCTGTCAGGCCCTTGACAGCCAAAGACGCAACGCTCTAGTGATCTCACATCATTCCGTCCCTGCCCGGACCGCCGGTCCGCAGGGCGGCGTGTCCGGCATGGCTGGACCAAGGTCGCGGGCGCTCAGGCGTCCAGATGGCGTAAAAACGGCGGGACGATTTTTGAAATGATCCAGGTAAGCAATCTATCCAAACGCTACGGGCCTGTTCTGGCGGTGGATGGCATCTCGTTCGAGGTCGAGCGGGGCAGCGTGGTGGGCTTTCTGGGCCCCAACGGCGCCGGCAAGACGACGACCATTCGCATCATGACCTGTTATCAGCCGGCCACCAGCGGGTCGGTGAGCATTGGCGGGTTCGATGTGTTCGCCGATTCGGTGGAGGTCCGCCGCCGGGTGGGGTATCTGCCCGAATCGACGCCGCTGTACCCGGAAATGCGGGTGCGGGAGTACCTGCATTTTCGAGGCAAGCTGCGAGGCCTGATCCTGCCGGAACGACGTGACGCCATCACGCGCGTGACCGAGCGTTGCTGGCTCGGCGACTTCATCGACCGGCCGATCGGCCAGCTTTCCAAGGGGATGAAGCAGCGCGTGGGTCTGGCTGACGCCATTATGCACGATCCCGAGGTGTTGATTCTGGATGAGCCGACCATCGGCCTGGACCCCAACCAGATTCGCCAAACACGCTCGCTCATCAAGGAACTGGGTGAGCGGCACACGATTCTGCTCAGCTCGCACATTCTCCACGAGGTCGAGCAGACCTGCGATCAAACGATCATCATCGCAGCCGGCAAGATTGTGGCCAGCGGGTCGCCCCAGGAGCTTCGCAACAAGTTCAGCGCCCAGGGGCAGGTCATCGCCGAGTTGAAAGGCCCTCAGAAGGATGTGGAACAGGGCGTGCGATCGCTGGCCGGCGTGCAGAAGCTTGAGGCGTCCTCGCAAAACGGCTGGGTCAGGGTGGTCGTTCAGCCCAAACCAGACTGCGACATCCGGGAAGACCTGTTCCACCTGACCAGCGCCAAGGGCTGGCCTTTGCGAGAGCTGCGGCGGACGGGGGCCACTCTTGAGGACTTCTTCATTCAGGTCACGGCGCAACAGAAACAACACGGCGAGACCAGCGCCGAGTAGCGACCTAGGGCAAGCGGTTCGGAGAACATCATGCGTAACATTGCCACCATGGTCCGGCGAGAGTTGGGGGCGTATTTCCTGTCGCCCATCGCGTACGCCGTCATGGCGATCTTTCTCTTTTCTTCCGGGTTGGCGTTCGGGCTGGGAACCTTCGGCCCCGGCAAGGAGTCATCGCTTAGGGCGCTGTTGGATCCGTGGATGGCGACGATTTTAGTTTTCGTGCTGCCGATGCTGACCATGCGGCTGCTCAGCGAGGAGTTTCGTAGCGGCACGATCGAGTCCCTCCTGACGACGCCGATCACGGAAGTCGAGGTTGTGCTCGGCAAGTTTCTGGGCGCCTTTGCGCTGTACGCGATCCTGCTCACCACCCTTTTGCTCTATCCGATCATTCTGGCGATTTACGGCCCGGTGGATCTCGCCTTGCTGGCGTGCAATTACCTGGGCCTGCTTTTTCTGGGTGCTTTGTACATCGCGGTCGGGCTGTTCTTCAGCGCGTGCACCCGGCACCAGATCATCGCGGTGCTGCTGAGTCTCTTCCTGCTGGCGCTGATGACCTTTGCCTCGGGCGGCCTGGCCCAACAGTTCGGCGCGGGTTGGACGCGGGTGGTCCTTCAACATATTTCCATCCGCAGCCACTTCCACGCATTCGTCCGAGGCATGTTCGACCTGAACCACGTGACCTTTTTCCTGACCACCACCGGCCTGTTCGTGTATCTGGCCATCAAGCGTTTGGAGATGCGGCGATGGTAACCGAGCCCCA
Source organism: Planctomycetota bacterium (assembly GCA_022563615.1). Lineage (GTDB taxonomy): Bacteria > Planctomycetota > Phycisphaerae > UBA1845 > UBA1845 > JADFMZ01. The sequence goes on along the minus strand of JADFMZ010000115.1, from coordinate 4,708 downwards.
GACTTCTCATCCGGCATCCCGCGCTTCCACCGGGCGGCGCGTCACCGTCGGCGCAAACGTGGCGATGGCCACCCTCCTGGTCGTCGGAATCGTGGTGGCCTTGCAGTGGATCGCCTACGAAGGCTCAGCCCGCGGCGCCCGCTGGGACATGACCTCGTCCAAAGTCAACAGCCTCAGTGACGCAACGGTCAGCCTCCTGCGCAACCTGGACACCAAAGTCACGCTCACCTCGCTTTACTTTGAGACGGACCTCGAAGCGGCTGACCAGCCGTCCTACCGTCGGGCGGTTCACGATCTGCTTGAGCTGTACGAATCCACCCAACAAACGAAAGTGACGGCCGACTGGATCAACCCGCTCATCGACCACGACAAGTTCAAGAAGCTCGTCACCCGGTTGCGGAAAAAACCCGAATTCAAGGAACAGATAGAAACGTATCAGGTCGGCATCGACCTCTACAAAAATGAGTTGGATCCGGCCATGCAAGCCCTCGTCCAGGAGGAGTTGTCGCTGCTCGGCTCGATCGGCGGGCCTATGGCATCCGGCGCCGCCCGGGCCTCGGTCGGCCAGGTGGAAAACCTGCTCAACGGGTGGGCCTCCACGCTCGGATCGACCCGTGAACAGGTGGATGCCCTGACGGGCCTGGACAATCCACAACTCAACGCCACGGTCAACGTCTTGAAGACGCTATACCGCGACTTCAGCAAGTCCCTCAAGAACATTCCCCAGTTCGGCCAGGCCCAGTTGGCCCAAGACCCGGACATGCCTTCCGACGCGGCGGATTACCTTCGCAACGCCGGTAGCCGTTATGCCTCCCTTGCGGGGAAAATCGAGGGGCAGATCACAGCCCTGCAGGATCTCAATCCGCTCGACATCGACAACCTTCTGCGCAAGTTCTCGCCCAACGGCAACCCGATCGTCGTCGAAACCGAAGAGGCGGCGCTGGTGGTTAACTTCAGCTCGGTCTGGCCTCCCTTGGATCCAGGTCGCGCAGCCCGGTCGGCGTTCAAGGATCGAGGTTTCAAAGGTGAGGAACGAGTGACCTCCGCCATCCTGCGGGCAACCCACAAGGAGCAGACCGCCGTCGTGTTTGTCCGATACGGAGACTCGCCGCTGTTTCTGGGCGGGTTCATGCCGAACCAGCCGCCGGCACCGTACTCGACGATGAAGAAGCAGTTGGAGGAGGCCAATTTCGTCGTCGAGGAATGGGATCTCAAGACCAGCGATGATCCGCCGGAGATTGACCCCGCTCCGACGCGAACGATCTACGTGGTCCTCAAGCCGAAGTCCCCGAAGCGCAACCCGTTCGCCCAACAGCAGATGGACAAACCGTTCACGCCCGCCCATCGGGAGAATCTGATCCGTGCGTTGGGGGATGAGCCTCGGGCGCTGTTCATCGCCGGTTGGTATCCGGGCCCCTTCGGACCGGTGCCCGGCACCTACGAGTACAACGAATACCTCAAGGAAAACTGGGGCATCAGCGTCGATATGTCCAGGCTGCTCATTCAGACGATCAGCTTCGACGTGGGCAAGTTCGGCGTGGATCGCAGCTTCTTCAACATGCGTGAGGTGGAGGTGATGCGAGAGCATCCGATTGTCGGCGGCCCGCTGGCGAGCTTGGTGACCTTGCCCGGCTGCGCCCCGTTGGACCGGTCGGACTCGCTACCGGAAGGCGTCGAGATCGAATCGTTGGTCGCTATTCCCCGATCGGACGTCATCTGGGGCATCCAGAATCTTCAGACCTATCAAGAACAACTGAGTTCTCGCAATTACATGATTCGCGCGGATGAGGACGTGCTCGGGCCTTTTGAGGTCGCCGCAGCCGCTACGCGCGGTGACGCCAAGATCGTCGTCATCAGCGCCCGCGATTTCGCCACGGACGACGTGGCCTTTGCACGCGAGTTGACGATGACTTCGCAGGGATTCGGCATCCGTTCACGCAACCCCGGAAACGTCGTCCTGCTGATGAACTCCTTGCACTGGCTCAATGACAATAATGAAATCATGGGAATCGGCCGGCCGATCGACGCCGCCGTGCTGGAGATCGGAAGCGCCCGGACGGTCAAGGTCGTCCAGGCGCTGACCATCCTGGTCTGGCCGACGCTGGCTCTGGTGTGCGGAGTGGCGACCTATTGGATTCGACGCAGGTAAGACGCCATGAACTTGAAAACAACATTGTCGCTGATGCTGGTCCTGGTGGTTCTGGTTATGGGCTTGTACATCGTGCGCTCGAGCCCGCGCGCCGACGAAAACGCCAGCCTCGCGGCGTCGCCTTTGAGCCCATCAGCCGCCGAGCAAGACCTGTTGGAGGAGGGGCTGGGCGACGTGGTTAAGGTCGTGTGTCGCCGAAAGGATGAGGAGGAGTGGGTCTTTGAAAAGATCGAGCCCGACGACGGAGGCGACCCCGCCTGGCACTTGACCGCCCCGCAGCAGTTCAAAGCCGTCTCCTGGGAGGTGGACAAGTTCGAGCGGCAGCTCGGCGGTTTGACCTATCAAATCAGCCACGAGCCGGGCCAACCCGGAGCGGTCACCGCCGACGAGGCGGGGCTGGATCCTCCGCGCGCGACCGTGACCTTGTCCGATGCCGAGGGCAACAGCGCCACGGTGCAGATCGGCAAGCCGGCCTCGGAACAATCGACCTACATCCGCCTGGATGGAAGCGACCGTATTTACGTCGGGAACTCCAGCCTGAGCAATCTGTTCAAGGCCAAGGCCTTCGAATATCGAAACCGAGAGTTGTTCCGGTTCGACATCGACGACGTTACCCGTTTGGAGATCATCGACCGGTCGAAGCCAGGTGAGCCGATCACCTATGACTTCGTTCCCGACGGCGCCCGTTGGATGATGGAGTCGCCCGTCATGGCGCGAGCGACGTCGAAGGTAGCCGACGCCGTGCGTTCCCTGAGCATGCTCAACGCGATCCAATGGGTGGACGATGCTTCCGATCGACTGTCCGTTTTCGGTCTCGATTCAGCCGCCCTGACGATCCGAATACGGGTCGAGCGGGAAGTGCAGACGCCCGATCCAGAGGATACGAACGGCGATGCCGAAGCCGATCAAGACGAGGATCCACAATCCCAAGAGCAGGATCCGCCGAAGATCGAGATCAAGACCTACGAGCTGCACATCGCCGACCGCTGGCCGATCGGCGAGGAGACGAAGAGGTATCTGCGCCTCGGCGATGAATCCGCCGTAGCCACGATTATGAAAACGACGGCGGACCGGTTCAAGCCGGTCATGCAGGACTGGCGCGACATGCAGGTCAGTTCAGCCGACGTCACCGCCGCGACGCGGATCGCTCTCACAACACCGCAGGGGTCGGCGACCCTGGTTAAGGATGGCGATCGGTGGAGTTTCGCGGCCGACGACAGCCCGGCTGAGGGATCCGCCGTTACCGGATTGCTCAACGCCATCCGCGACCTCAAGGCTGTTGCCTTCGTCGATCCCGAGCCGGACGAGCTTGCCTCGATGGGGTTTGACGCGCCGCGGGTTGACATCCGACTGACCATCCCGGGGGTTGACGGTGAGGAGAGGATCACGGTCGGCGGGTACACGGACGCGACAACCAAGCGTTTGACTTACGTTCGCCGCAACGAGTCGGGCTCACTGTCGAAGGTCAAGTCGTCGGATATTCAAGCGCTGATCGAGGGGCCGCTGGCCTATCGTGATCGCACCATCCTGAACCTGCCGTCCGACGGCCTTGAGCGGATTACCCTTTCCACAATAAGCCCGTGTACGGACGAGCGCATGACCGTCACCCTGGCAAAAGATGAAGGCGACTGGAGCATGGTCGAGCCGGTCGGCGCGCCGGTCCGCTCCGATCGCATCGAAAAGCTTGTCGAAGCGCTGGGCGGGCTTCGAGCGGAAAAGATCGTCACTGAAGCCGACGAACTCAGCGCGTACGGGCTACACACACCCTCGGCGACCGTGACGGTGACGGTTCAGCCGCCCACGCAATACCGCATCGAAGAATCGACCGAGGACGCCGACGACGGCGAACCACCATCGGACGAGGAGGATGCCGAAGATGCCCCAAGTCCGGCGGCCAAGACTGTGGAGGTGCGCCCGCCGCCCCAGACATGGGAACTGATCCTCACCAAGCATGAAGGCCGGTTCTTCGCCAAGAGGTCGGACCGGCGTTTCATCTACGCCGTCTCCGGAGATTTCTATGGGCAGCTCTTCGAAGAATACCGAACGCCCGAGGTGTGGACCTTCGATCGATCGGATGTGCAACGGTTTTCGATTCGCAACGGCGACTCGACCCACGTGTTCGTCCGGCGGGAGGAGCGCTGGGTGTATCAGGCTGAGCCCGATCTGCCCATTGATCCGAAGAAAATCGACGACCTCTTGGGTCATATTCACAACCTCAAAACGGAACGCTTCGTCCGATATGGCGTGGACGTTCCAGATGAGTTCGGACTGTCGCCGGCTCAAATCGAAGTTCGGGTCACGCTGACAGACGGGAGCGAGCACTTCCTTAAGGTCTCCGGACAACGATGCACGAGCGGTGCCCAACCGGGGTTCTACGCCGTGATACAGGGGCAGGATGGGGTCTTTCTGCTGGACCGACAGGCGACAGCCAAGCTTAATGTTTCACTTGACGATCTTGAGTGATGATTTTCTCGGACCTACGTGCTGATCCGGGAAAGATTCTACGGGAAATTGGCGATTCGTACATTCCGAGGGGGCGAGGCTCTGGATGCGTGACCC
>JADFMZ010000439.1 GCA_022563615.1 Planctomycetota bacterium | reverse complement strand
CCGCCTGATCAAGCCAAGGATGGCTGCCTGGACGAGAAACAGAGCCGTGGTGTGATCCATGTGAGCGTACACCCGGAACAGCTCCGGTGGCCCGCCCACCGCTCCCTCGATGCTCGCAAAGCCGGATAGCGCCTGTATCTCCATGTCGAGAGCGGGCTTACCAGCGAACGGCCCGTCGCGGGAGAATCCAGGCATCGAGATGTAGACGATGCGCGGGTTCCGGGCGGAGACGGTTTCGTAGCTGAGGCCGAGCCTATCGATTACGCCAGCAAGGCGGTTTTCTACGATGACATCTGCGCGATCGACGAGGGCCAACGCCACCTCCAGACCCCGCTCGCTTTTGAGATCGAGAGTGATGCTCTTCTTGGCCATGTTGGCGTTGATATAGGAAGTGGCCATCCCGCTCATGGTGGGTTCAAAGTCCATGAACGCCTCGCCAGCGGGGTTCTCGATACGGATCACTTCGGCGCCGAGCTGGCCCAATCGGTGCAAAAGCTTATGGATGTCTGGAGCGACATTGAAGGGCATCCTGTCCCCGGCCAGATCATCGGCGTCAATCCGCTCGAGGATGTACCGATCCGGCGCGGCCTGCTCGTTCGGCCGTTCGCGGTCAACCACGGCGCACACGCGCTGGGATTTACGTTGATCGAAACGCGCCGCAAGCTCAAACCGGAGTTTCACGACCGGTCGGGTCCGCAGCTTGTCGCGCTAAAGAAACAGGGCACGGAAATCGAGGACGAGGTTGAGTTTCCGCTGGTCACCTATTCGGGCGATACCGCCGTCGGGCGTTTTCTTGATCTGGACTTCGTGCAGCAAAGTCGAGTCGTGTTGATCGAGTGCACTTTTTTTGAACGGGAACATCTTTCGCGCGCCCGGGACGGGAATCACATCCACGTCGACGACCTGCCCAAGGTGCTCGAAGCCATCCCAGACGCTCAGGTGCTGCTGATGCACGTCACTCGCCGCACCGATATTCGCCTGGCCAAACGCATCCTCGAACGCACTATTGCTCCCGATTCCCACAGCCGGGTAGGCCTGCTCATGGACCGACCACCACGCCGACGCAACCAACCCCCTGAGTTGATCGATACCAAGCGGGCAATGCCTTGAATAGCGTTTCGAAGCGCCCACGACACTCCAACGTTCGCGCGGGCCTTCTCAAAATGCCTGCGGCTTGGTTCTGTTGAAAGCTCTCTACGGTCAGGTGTTCTGGACGTAATTGTTCGCACGTGGATCTAGCAGAATGGAAGTATCCTTGGGCGGTTTGGAACCGGTCACGCTGATTTTGATTGGCCTGTCGGCGGGAATGGCCGGCGGCTTGCTGGGAATCGGAGGGAGCCTGGTCATCATCCCAGCCCTGACGGAGCTGGTGGGCCACAATCAACACCTCTACCAGTCGGCGGCGATGATCGTGAACTTCTTCGTCGCGATCCCGGCGGTGTATCATCATCGGCGGGTCGGGGCGGTCGAACCGGCCACCGTAAGACGAATGATCCCCATCGCGGTGTCGGCTGTAGTAGCCGGAGTTCTGGTCAGCGAGTCTTCGCTCTTCGCCGGGCGCTACGAGATGTATCTTTGCGGCCTGTTCGGATTGTTTCTTTTTTGCGTCAGCGGGTTGGAATTAGGCTGTGTGTCCTGGCGCAACAAGGCAACGACGCCGGCCCCCAACCAAACGCCCGATAAGCCAACCCAGAACGCAAAGGCTGTCTTGGCGGTGCCGTTGAGCTGGCGCACGGCGGCGGCCGTGGCGGTCCCCACCGGGTTCCTGGCTGGGCTGCTCGGCGTTGGGGGCGGCATGCTGGCAGTACCCCTGCAACGCCACTTCCTGAACATCCCCCTGCGGACGGCCATTGCCAACTCCTCGGCGATCATCATCGCCACGAGCCTGGTCGGCGCCGTGGTCAAGAACCATCATTATCTGATTGAGCACGATCACAGCTTTCGTTCATTCGCCCTGGCCGCCACGCTGATTCCGTCGGCGATGCTCGGCAGCATGGTGGGAAGCCGCCTCACCCATCGACTACCCATCCGGCATCTAAAAACCGTGTTTCTGCTGTTCCTGTTGCTCGCCGCCATGCGATTGACCTACACGGCAGCCCGGTCGGCGTTGACGGGAGGGTAGATGCCGTGCCCGGGATGCGTGACAGAATCGGCGGGCAGACGTGATTTGTCGCATGTTCGAATCGCGGGTGCATCGAACAGCCCCAAAGGGGCGTCTTAGATCAGCCCAGGGCAACGCCCTGGGTTCTCGTGACCCATGCGTGCGAAAACCCTGAAAGGCGTTCTAAAACCCTGAAAGGGTGGAATAACCTTATCCCGCCCTTGCAGGGCTCGCGTTGCGTCGGACCGAATCGACTCCCAGGGCGTTGCCCTGGGCTGTCCTGTTATACGCTTCCCACAAATTAAGTGCGCTCTTTGATGTACGGTGCATCACAGACAGTTTTCATTAGCTCGGGGTTAAGGCAGGCTTCTTGCCAAGCCTTGGTTGCTGCATCGAGCAGCGCCTCATA
>JADFMZ010000114.1 GCA_022563615.1 Planctomycetota bacterium | reverse complement strand
CCGGCTGACAAACGCCGTCCTGGTCGCAGACCTCGACGCCGCTGCAGTGCTTGCCGTCATCGCAGTCGCCGTCATTCGCACACGCAACCGTACAGGCGTCGATCACGTCGTCGCAGACCTCATCGCCGCAGTCGGGAGGTGTGGTGCTGGCTGCACACATGCCGTCCTGGCACGATTCGGCCCCGTTGCAAAACTCACCGTCGCTGCAACCGCCGGGCGAGCCGTCGGGTACCGCCGTGTTCTCGCAGTCACCCGAGCCCCGAGGTTGGCCCGACATGTACGTGCAGGTATCGATGGTGCACGGATCGTTATCTTCGCAATCAATCGCGAACGTGCAGCACGCCTTGCAATTGTTACCGCCGCAGGGCGCTCCAGCCGCGATCCCGCCCTCCGTGACAACGGACCCAAGAGGCACAGGACCGATCAGCTTGCCCTCTCGCCGCAACCGCGACGGAAGGTCATCCCGATAGTCCACCACCACCGGCGGCATGACGCGCAGCTCGCCCTTGGGAAGCCGCCCATACGTGACGACCTGCTCACCCTGCGACGAACCTGTACGCTGCAGAATCTTGGGACCTACCGCAGCCTGATCCGTCAACAGCAGGTTTTTCGGGGCCGGTGCTCGCTTCTGAAGGGACGTCGACTGACGTTCCACTGTACGGCCTGATCGCTTGGGCGCCGGCGAACCTTCGAGCGCCAAGCTGTACGCCAACACACCCACTGCCAAGACACCCGCCAATGGGCGCCAACGATTCCATTTGCCACCTTGCTTCATCGTCTCGTACCTCCATTCATCCAATTTTCTTTCGCGCAATGTTCCTGCCCGTGCGTCACCGAGACAGGCACAGGGTCGGAAACTTCGCGTCGCATTCCGTATCAGACTCCCAGCCCAATCGAAATCCTGTCATCCAAACAACCTTTTTATCCCCGCATCCGGCTGGGGATGCCAGTGTTTTGACACCTCGCTGAGCCGAACCACTATTTTGACTTGACATCTAAGCTCCCCGCAGAACCTCCGGCCCGCTGAGCCAAACATCGAAAGAGCGACCAGCCGAATCTCCAACTGGCCCCCAATACAGGCCACCGGCGTGGCAACGAACCCAAAGCGATTCTCCAAGGCGCGGCCATGACTACCGGGGGGGAAACGCGCTTGAGCCAAACCCCGCCCAACGCACCAGATCCTCTCGATCACCTCCGCAAACGTCACTCACACGCTGTCCGCGCTAACGGCGCAGGACATCTAGTCCGATAGACTCCCACTAATTTACCGAACTCGACACCTTATTGCAAGACTAAACGCCTCCAAGTTTGCGATTTTTTTCCGCGAAGACTCACCGTTACTACGGTGGACTCCAAACTTAGCAATTCAAACTGGATTTTCAATTCCCAGAATGAGCGAATCCCAGCGCAACTGCAGCCAAGCTTTATCTCAATCAACCACACACGGGTTTCCATTCTAACCTAGAAACCGAATACCAGTAGCAAATAGGTCCATAGAAACGTGAGCCCAACACCCTGTGATCCAATCGCGACCAAAAGAAAAAGGGGGAAGCGAGTCCATGGGACTCGCTTCCCCCGTTACAGTACCAACTACGGGCCATCATTTGCGGAGTCGCAAACGCTCTCCGCACTCTCCGAACCTGAACGGATTAGCGGTCCAGGTCCGACAAGTGGCCCAACGGACGGCCTAGGCCGTCGCAACCCTACGACGCCCGAAGTAAATCTTGGCACCCGTCAGCAACAGCAGCGTCAGGATGACCAAACCCCACTCGGAAACCGTTGGGATCGGATTGACCAGGCACAACCCTTCGGCCTTAAGGTCGGCACAATTGCCGCCCTTGGTCCAGGTGCAGGTATCACACTGGCAATCCGCCAAAATCGTCGAATCGCACGAGGCCGCGCCGGGCATTCCGTTCCCGGAATCGCAGCAGGAGCCTCCCGCCGCGAAGCAACTCACTTCAGTGCAATCGGCACCTTGCGTCCAGGTACTCTGCGTTAGGAGGGCGCAGTCGTCCCTGAGTTCGTTGTTGGCGCAAGTGCCCGAAATCGAGTTACAGCAGGCACCGTCTATCCTCGGGCACGCCGATCGGATCCCAGCCGGGTTAACGTTGCAGAACTTGTTCGGGATGAAGACCTGATCACCCGTACACACGCTCGCCCCTTGGGTGCCGGCATCTACACACACGTCTGCGAATGAATCACAGCAAATGCCCACGTCGATGATCGATGCGGGATCACTACTGCATTCGGCTCGTTTTTCGATGTTGATATTGATCGTCGAGCCGATCGGCAGGGCGCCGAAGTAGTCCAACGAGATCAACCAAGTCGTTCCCTTCGTCGTATAGAAGAAGGAAGGGTCGTAATCGTTGTAGTAGTAGTAGTAGAGGCCCCAGTAGAAACTGTAGTCCAGGCACAGACAGGACTCGAACGGCGTGTCAATGTCACCCGAGCAGAACGAATCGGGCAGGCAGGAACCACCGCTGCTGCAGGAACCGGCTACAGCACAATCACCGTCTCGCTGCTGACAGTCGCCCGATACGCCACCGCAATCTGAAGGTCCACCCGCTACCGGGGCGTTACAACTCTCCCCGGGGTCGGTACATCCGGTGCAAACAAACCCGCTGCAATCGTCGGTGGCCGTACCCTCGGCAGTGCAGCTCGTTCCGGAGAAGGGACCCGAAACACAGGTCAACGTTGCACAGGTAGAAGGACCGGTCGCCGGATCGGCGCTGCAGTCCTGACCGGCGTTGAGACCACCGATGCAGAAGTCCGTGCAGTCGTCATTTTCGTTGCCGATATTGCACTGGCCGCCGTCATTACCGCCACCGAAGCACAGGTTGATCGTCAAGCAGTCGACGTCACCGGTGGGGCACTCCACATCCTCGTTGGTGCATGTTGCGCCCGTGCAGACGCAAACCGGACCCGCACGGTTGTAGCACGACGCCAAGGGGTCGGAATCGGCCTCAAACCCTTGGGTCTTGGCACCGCCATCGCAATCGTCGTCACCTTGCTCGAACCCAAGGCCGAACGCGCTCAACGACCACATGGCCAGGAACGTATCCACGCCTTCAGAACCGCAGGTGTTGACCGCAAACGCGGGGGTATCGGAATCGTAGACCCACCAACCTCCGGCGGAAACGTAGGGGCCATTATCCCCATTGCTCAAAGGACAACTGAAGCCTGGGAACTCGCAAATTCGCGGTGAGCAGGTGCAGTCACCTTCGCAGGAGACACAATCCGTGCCCAGGTCGTCGCCGTCACAGTCCTCGCCCAATTCCTGGACGCCGTTGCCACAGGTGGAGTCGCACGGCGACGTGGACGGGTCTCGCACAACCTCGATGTCGTCGATGTCGACTACACCCGCGGAGTTGTCCGTCAGGATGACGTATTGCTCAATGCCGGTAGGCAGGCCCGAGGTGATCGGCCCGGTGCCTATTTGTATCAAATCTCCATTCTTATCTCTATCATAGTAGTACACGTACTGAAGGTTGCACACGTCGATGACTTGAACCATCTCTTTGTACACCGAACCGGTGGCATAATAGACGCCGGTGTCGACGTCGCCCGTGCCGGGCACGTAGATCAGCAGCGTGCCGAAGTCGGTGTCCCAGGCGATCTTCGAACCAGCGAAACCGGAAGTGATGGGTGTCTGCGTGCTGATCTCAAGATAGTGGCTGATCGGCGACGCCTTGGCCACCCACGCGGTCATCGTCGCGGGTGCGATCCCAAGCGGAGTGGTGCAGCAGCCGCCACCGGTGGTGTCGTTGCTACACGTCGCGGGATCGGCACAAATAACCGGCGAAAAGAGGGACAGACGGCAAGAACCCGTGAGGGTGCCCGCTCCGCCAGATGGGCATGGGAAAGGAGTGATGTCACCCTTACCGTCTGTAGCGTTGTCAACTTGATACCGAAGGTGCTGGCTTCCCGAATAGGGGTTGACCGTGTCGATATGGGGCTCGCTGCAGCTTCGCGAGCTTCCCGACATCCAGAACCTTTGGGGGTTGGGATTGCCAACCCCGCAGGTATCAGCCAGGTTGCCCGTGACCTTAACGTTGCAACTGGCAAAATCTGGTCCGCACACGTAGCCCGGACACCATCCACCGTCGCCGGCATCGGCCTCGAAGCCGGTGGTCTCGAAGGGAAAAGCTCCAGAAAGATGGTCAGAGAAGCTCTCAAATCCCGGGTTCAGCGGTGGCTGGCCCGCCTGACCTTTGATGTACTCAATGTCGATCATCTTCGCCGATTGACCGACCTGGCGCAGGCCATTCTCGTCCGCGCGGCTGACGCCGCTCCAGGCGACCAGGCCGATACAAACCGATGCCAAGCCGCATCCCAATAGCCATTTCTTCATCATCGTTTTCTTCCTTGCCTCCCAATATTGATTGATCATAAGGGAAAAACTCCCTTCCAAATCCATCTATTCCTTCAAAACGTCCAAAACCGAAAAGAACGAAACAATCGAACGGTTTCCACTCGTGGGTTTCAGGCGACCGGCGGCGCTCGAGGCTGAGCCGGACGAATCAAATGAAACAGGCCGTGCCATCCCTCCAGGACGAAACGACGCCCCAGGGACGGGGACAGACCACGAACGAACCGCTGTCCAGCCGTGCTGACGGGCACTCGACTGAGGACCGACAACAGGACAGCGTTGACATAGGCGACGACAAATGCCACGAGGGCGTAGCCGGCCAAGCTGCCGACAAGGCGAATAATCCAACCGTCGTCGCCTTGCGTAGCCGCCAGCAACCCGTGATGCAGACCGAGCGGACGTAGAGCCAACTCCACCCCGACCCAACCCAACGCCAGCAAATACGGGCTAAAGCCGACCTGGCGAGTCAACTTGGCGCCCAAAAATGTGTAAAGAGAAGGAACGGCGCAAAGCAGAACCAACGAGGCGACCGAGGGCGCGATCGAGGCATTCGTTACGGCTACGGCAGAAACGAACAGCGATAGTCCCCAAAGCCCGCCCGCTAGCAGCGCGTGAATCGGCGACAACACCCGGATCGATGCGAACAGCGGAAGAAGCGCAACCCACCCCAGCCACCAGTGCTCCGGCGACTCGATGGCGCGGGCCATACCGTAAGCGCTAACCACAAGCGCCAACCCAAGCGCCAAAGCGGCTATGGGAAGTCGTCTACGGTCTTCGGTTTTGTGATTTCGGCGTTCTCGCACGATCGTCACTCATTGCCCCTAAGGTCGAGCGCTTAACTGCAAAGAGCACGGAGTTGGGAAAGACCGGAAAGTGCGGGCGCGTTCAACGACGTAGAGATCTACGACGTTGCCATACGTCCCTCTCCTCCGCAGATCACGATCTGCTGACCGGATCCATTCTTTACACCCTCCGAACAACTGCTCCCTCCCAAGAGTCAGACATTATTGCCCGATGCACTAGTAAACACATCCTAGCTTTGTGGCCTAACGGCACATTTTGCGCCTTGGACCACAGTGCTAGATCGCTCACCAAAGGTCCAATATACCGGCAAGCCTACCCGGTTTCAACAAAAAAAACACAAAGAAGAAGAAAAAGAACGATACAATAGGTTGTCAAAGATGTAACTTGTTATCAAACAACAAGTTACATCTCTCAATAATATTCGGGAGTTGATGCTGCAGTCTATTTTTTCGACTAGAACTGCGGATTGCGAAAGGGGCGGCCCTGGAGGTACCCTTCGAGCTGAGTGCGGATCATCTGCTCCAGCGAATCGTCCTCCTCCGCGCTGAGCAAATCCAGCGCTTCGCGGGCCGCGCCGACCGCCTTGTCGAAATCACCGGTCTCAGCCAGCGCGGCGGCCAGGGTCAACAGCGCCGCCGGGTTGGACCGGCTGGTAAGCTCGCAAGCATGTTGAGCCAAACGCAACGCCTCGGCGCCGTCTCGTAGTTCATCCTTCCGGCAGGTCGCCAGAATCTGGGCCAGACTGATCGACAATGAAACGTTGTCCGGCGCAGCGCGCACAGCCTGATCCAGAATCCGGATGGCGTCGTCCAATCGACGGCTCCTGATGTAGATCTTGGACAGTTGTCCCAGGGCCTGTTCGTAGGCGGGTTGCAGCTCCAGCGCACTTTCATAGTGGCGGACGGCCTGGCCAAACTTTTCAGCCCGCGAGTCGAGAACAGCGAGGTTATAGTGGCCGTCGGCCGCCACCGGCGGGATCGTCACCGCGACGTCAAAGAGGTTTCTGGCTTGCTCAGACGCGCCCTCCTGGGCGCGGTCCACGCCGGCTTGAATCAGGGCAGACCCCATTTCCGGGTGGGCCTGGATCATCTCGCGAAGATTATCCGCCGCCGGAATATTCAAGCCCATCCGCAACCTCGTAAGGTCGAACCTGAAGCGAACGGCCGGTTTCAAGGGTGAACTGCTCATCGCAAACGCATACAGCTCCACAGCTTCACGAGACAGTCCGCGGTCAGCCAGCAGAATGCTCAACTCATCGTATTCTTCCGCTACCGTCGGGTGGAGCTTGCTCAAGACGTGGCGGCAATGGGGAAGTGCTTCATCCATTCGCCCCATCCGGCGCAAAGCCTCCCCGAGGTGTGCATGGGCCTTCGTGTTGGCTGGATCGATGTCCAAGGCGGCCAGCAAGTGCTCCACCCCATCCTTCAACATGCCGCTGTCAGCCAACAAGTTTCCCAAATCCGCCAGCGCCATCGAGTTTTTGGGCGATCTCAAGACGGCCGTTCTCAGGGCAGCGATGGCCTCTTCCGTTCGCCCAAGCGATTGTAGACAAGTGCCGAGCCAGAAGTGGACCATGGATGACTCGGGGTTTCGTTCGGCGACGATTTCTAGTTTGGGCAGCGCCTCTGTGAACTTGCGCTCCTTAATCAACTTGCGCAGCGTGTGCATGGCGACGGTCGCCGCTTTCTTGTCTTTGGGGTCGGCCAGACCTTCGGTCAGGAAATCCTCGGCGACCTCGCCGTCGCCGGAAAGATAACCGAGGGATTTAAGCCTGCGGCGGGCCGCTTCGTCCATGGTTACGGTGCCGGCTTTCCCAGGGGCCATCGCACTGTAGATGGCCTTGAGATCTGCCAGCAGATTCTCCGCCACATCAGGAGCTTCCGAGAGGAGATTGTGCTCCTCGCCGGGGTCGGCATGGAGATCGTACAACTCCGGCTTGGTGGAGGAGATGTACTTCCAGCGATCCGAGGTCAGGCTACGCTGCTCGGCCCAGCCGAAAAGGTCGCGCAAGTACAGGCTTTCGGCGTAGCTGACGCGCTGGTCGAGCTCGCGTCCGGCAAAGACACCGGCAAAGGATCGAGGGGACACGCCGTCGGGCGCGGACCACCCGAACAAGTCCAGCACGGTGGGAAAGACACCCACAATTTCCACGATCAACGACGCGCGGAGCGCTTGCGGGATCACGCGGGGATGGGCGAAGATCATCGGCACGTGCAGGTTGGTTTGGTAGAGGAAGTTCGTGTGCCCACGCTCCCCGTGCTCACCGAACGACTCTCCGTGGTCGCCCACCGCGACGATCAATGTGCGATCAGTCAACTGGTTGGCCTCCAACCAGTCCATAACCCGTTGGATCTGGGAATCCATGAAGGCCACCTCGCCGTCGTAAGGTTTGGCATGATTCTCGCGGAATCCCGGTGGCGGCTCGTAGGGATCGTGCGGGTCGTAGTAGTGCAGCCAGCAAAAGAACCGTTCGTTCTTGACCGAATCGAGCCATTTCAGCACCGGCCCCGTAACGGCATCGCCCGTGCGATGGGCGCCCATTTGCTGCGTCGACATCGACCCGTCGCCGAGGCGATCGTCGTAAACGTCAAACGCATGGTTCAGACCGTAGCGCCCGTCCAAGACAAAAGCCGAAACAAACGCGCCCGTGGCATAGCCGTGCTCTTTGAAAACGGTGGCGAGGGTTGGGAAGCTCTTGTTGAGCGAACCCCGGCCGTTGTTGCGCACGCCGTGCTCTCTCGGGTAGCGACCGGTGAACAATGAGCAATGGGCCGGCGTGGTAAGAGGAACCTGCGAATGGGCGCGTTCAAACAGAGTGCCTCTCGCCGCCAAAGCATCCAACGCCGGCGTGGACGCCGGCTCGTAGCCGTAGCAGCCCAGACGATCCGCGCGGGTGGTATCCAGAGTGATCAAAAGGAAGTTGTCCCCTTTGAGGTGCCCGGTCTTGCCACCCGCGTCGGGTCCGCGTTCGCAACCCACAAGCCACGAGAGGATGAGGAAAAACGTAAGCGTGATCTTGCGTCGGGGTGTCATCATTTTCGAATCCATTTTTTGCAATCTCGTACCGTAAACTTCCTAATGGAACGGACTTCGATAGGGGCGTCCGCGTGGATACCCCTCAAACTGCTTACTCCCGCTCTTTGTCGCCATCGGACTCTGGGCTCAAAATACCCAACCGGTAGCGAGCCGCCGCCGCCGATTCAGGGATGTCTTTCGCCATCTGGAACGCGTCTTGGGCTTCCGCAACGTTTCCAATGGTGACCAAGCCTATTCCGAGACTCAACCAGGCTCGCCCGTACTTCGGACGGCGACGAACCGCTTCACGAAAATGCTCAATGGCCAGGCTGTGCTGCTGGGTCTGAAAATAGGCCGCCCCGAGATTGTAATGGACCTGGGGGTCGTCGGGCTCGCCGGCGAGGGAGGCCTGGAAATGGTGGATAGCCCGGGGCAGGTCGCCCTTGAGCGCCAGAAGCATCCCGAG
>JADFMZ010000001.1 GCA_022563615.1 Planctomycetota bacterium | reverse complement strand
GCGGACCGGTGGGAAACGGGCAGCTCACCAAGCTGTGCAATCAGATCCTGTGCGGATTGAACCTCTTGGGGTGAGCGAGGCCGTTGCATTTGCCCGGCGAGTGGGGTTGGATCCCGAGACGATGCTTCAAGCCGTGTCGAAGGGCGCCGCCGGCTCCTGGGCGCTGGAGCATCTAGGCCCCAAGATGCTTTCGAGGGACTTCGAGCCGATGTTTATGGTCGATCTTCAGCAGAAAGACCTGCGTATTGCGTTGGCGGCTGCGTTCGAGCGGTCCCTTCCTCTTCCCGGTACATCGCTGGTGCAACAGCTTCTAACAGCCAATCAGGCCGCCGGTGAGGGGCGGGAGGGTACGCAGGCGTTGGTCAAGACGATTGAGCGGCTGGCGGGGCTTGCGTAGACGGGGCGTGCTTCCAACGGTGCGAATGCGCTCGCCCCAAAAAAACATCCGGCCTCGCACCTGCTTTCGCAGGCACGTTGCCGGATGGGTTCTTTCCCCCCCAAATGGTCTGAGGTTCCCCGGCTGGCCTGACGCCGCCGGGCGTGGGTTCACCCGGCGCTATCAGAACGCCGAAGCGAACGAACCTCCTGTTCATGTCCGCTCGAAAACCGAGCCGTTTCGGTGACGGCCGACTACACTGGCAGTCAACCGAATACAACCCCACCGACACGCTTCGGCGGCATATTACCTCAGTGTTACCATCTCTGTCAAACAAAACTTATCCACATTCTCAAGTTTTTTTGAATTCGGGTGGAACGGTGATTTGGGTTGCGTTGAGAATCATCAATGATTCGATTGGCGCGATCAAGCCCATTCCCATCGGTCAACCTCGACAAGGGAAATCCCGGACTCCTGCGCGTAAGCTTTGTCGCGAGAACAGCCTATGGGAAAACCTGGGCGGATAGGTTATTTTCGCGCTAGTTATTGGACTCGCAAATGAGAGACGTGGGAAGATGGAGCACCCGATGATGCCGGCACATGGAGGTGAATGGGGCATCTACGCGTTACCCAGACTGGCGCTCCAGCTCCTCGTGGTATCGTTCCATGACAGCCTGGCGGGTGATCAGGCCGATGATGCATGTCCGGTCGGTGGAGCTGGCGATCGGCATCGATTCGATGTGACTTCTTGCAAAACGATCGAGCACCAGGTCAAGCGTATCTCGAAGGGTGACTGCCGGCACGCCGGGAAGCATCAATTCACTGACCACCAACAGCGAGACCGCCTCCGGTTGCAGAAGCGCAGTGTGGATGTCTCGGCCGGTGACTATCCCCAGGTAGGCTCCTTGCTCGTCCACAACGACGAAATCGGTGGCGTCGGTCTGCCCGGCAACGTCGATCAAGCTTTGCAGCGGATCTTCGGGATGCACAAACGGCGCTGGCCGGCGCTCCACTTCATCGACGCTGATACGCCGCAGAATCGTGAGGTCGGCCACCGTGCCCACTCGGACGCCGCGACGCCGCAGCTTCAACGTGTAGATGCTGTCCCGACAGAGAAGCTGGGCGGCGGCCATCGCCACGATGGCGGCGAGCATGACGGGCAGAATCACTTTCGGCTCGCGGGTAATCTCATACAGCATCACGATGGCGGTTAGCGGAGCGTGCGTCGTTCCGGCGACCAACGCAGCCATGCCCACCAGGGCGTAGGCGTTGGTGCTGGATGGGTCGATGATCCCCGCGTGCGTCAGCGACATTCCAAAGGCTCCACCCAGAGTCGCGCCCATTAGCAGCGATGGCGCAAAAACGCCGCCCGATCCCCCGGTCCCGAGCGTCAAACAGGTTGCCAGCAGCTTGAGCAGGAACAATCCCAACAGCCCGGCGACCGTCATCTGCATCAGGGCGTGTCCCAAGGTCGCCTGGATGGCTGGATACCCGTTGCCGTAGAACGCCGGCACTGCCTCCGAACGGTTTACCAGAACATAGGCGACGCCGGCTAATCCCAACCCCGCCGCCCCGAGCGCAGGTTTGAGGTACTCCGGGATCTTGATCCGGTCCGTGAGATCCTCAGTGAAATACAAGGTTCGAATGAACAAGACCGACGCCAGAGCGCATACCAATCCCAACACCAGAAACAGAGGCAGCTCGCCGGTGGCGAAGATGTAACCCACGTCGCGCAGGGCGCCCACCTCGAAGATGGCTACATCCTCCTCGCGCAGGGAATGCATGATGGAACAACTGATGACGCTGCTGAACACCACGGGCGAGAAGGTGCGAAAGGAAAAATCCTTCAGGAAGATTTCCAAAGCGAACAGGACGCCGGCGATTGGGGCGTTGAAGATGGCGCCGATGCCGGCGGAAACCCCGCAGGCCACGACGATGCTCATCGAACGGGGGGGGATGCGCAGCAGTTGTCCGACACCGCTTCCGACGGCGGCGCCGATTTGGATGATGGGCCCCTCGGTTCCCGCCGATCCACCCGACCCGATGGTCAGGGCGCTGGCGACAGCCTTGGCCGCCGCTACCCGAGGGCGAATCACGCCGCCACGACGGTACAGGGCGTCCATCACCTCGGGCACGCCGTGTCCTTTCGCCTCTCGCGCGAGAAAGTACGTGATTTGCCCGACGGCCAGGGCGCCGACGACCGGCAGCACGATCAGCATCCAGGCCCGGCCCGTGTAGAATCCGCCGTGCCCTTCGTGGCCGTAGCCAAGCTCTTTGACCCATTCGATCAAATCAAAAAAGAAGTGTGCCGACAGCCCGGTGGCCACCCCGATCAGGATCGACACCACGATCAGGAAGTAGTCGTCCTTCAGGTTCGTGCCGCGAACGGATCGAAGAAACCGGGTCCAAAGCCGCCAGCCTCGTTTGCGAAAAGCCCGGATTGCGTCTGTCAAAGCACATACCTCAAAGAACGAACCGAAAAGAACCCTAGCTTGGTCTTATGCACATTATGCAGTCTCTGCCAAGACTTTGAATAGGGGAAACGGTTTTTTGGGGAGAGGTGGTTCTTGGCCGGCGTATCGGAAAATATTTTCCCGCAGG
Source organism: Planctomycetota bacterium (assembly GCA_022563615.1). Taxonomy (GTDB): domain Bacteria; phylum Planctomycetota; class Phycisphaerae; order UBA1845; family UBA1845; genus JADFMZ01. The sequence goes on along the minus strand of JADFMZ010000001.1, from coordinate 30,256 downwards.
CCAACCGGTCTTAAGCCGGCCAGAACGTCCGCAAGCGAAGCGTGCATTTCTGGCGGTGCCACGGGTGCACCCATCGGTAGGCTACGGAGTCGCCATGGCCTTGATGTTGTTTCCTTCATCCAACCCGCTCAGGGTCATCGTTTGCTTGTTTTCGCCTAGTTTTTTCATGGCTGTTATTGTAGCCACAACAACTCTGCCTGGCGGGCTTGTTATTGGGGAAATTTGTTGCTACAATAAAGCGTGATGGGCAGGCCAAGGAAAGCCGATGTTGAGCGCAAGACGAGCGTGCTTAGGATCAGAATGACACGCGAAGATCGCCGTCTCTTGGACGTTGCAGCCAGATCGAGTGGTCTGAGTACTTCGTCGTGGGCGCGAAACACACTCCTAAGAAGCGCAAAGCGAAAGGCCACCACGATTACACCGGAGTGGATCAGAAAGAGCGTCCATGGGAAGAGCTTAGAGTCGAAGACTGAGTGATGGTTCTTCATAAACGGCAAGATTGGGTTGCGACGTGAAGAAATCAAACTCCTTGCCGGTTCTTCAAGCGCTAGTTCTCGCTGACCGCATTTACACCGATCACCAGACGGGTAAGCGGATTATTTGCGGAACTTTCAGCAAAATCTTTAGCTCTGGGTTCCCAAGTGTAACCAGCTTTTCAGCCTTTGCGTTTATTCTGCTGGTGGACGTTATCGGTGAAGTCGTGTTGCAATTGCGATTTGTCAGCCTACACGACAACCAAATCCTGATGGAAAGCAAGCCGATGCGAATTCAAAGCAATGATCCGCTAACGCCGCTGGATATCGTCGTCCAGATACCACCGTTTCCTCTTCCAAGAGCGGGTATTTACAGCTTTGAGTGTTGGACCGATGAAACGATGATCGGGTCGGTTCGCATCCAAGTGGCCAAATTGCCGAGTAAGGAGGGTTCAAATGATTGAGACGCGAGAAACCGTCGGAGCAACGATTATTCCGGTGGAACCAAGCTGGAGAACCGCCAATCCGCCAGAGGCCCTCGGGTATAGCTGCGAGATTCGCGTCTCTCGTGGTGAAGACAGCGGATACGTTGCTTATGTCGCAACGCTTCCCGGCGTCGTAGGCCAAGGAGCCGATTTCCCGTCTGCGGTAAAGGATGTGGCCGAAGCGTTACAATTAACTCTAGAGACATACGTTGAAGAGAAAATGCCCATCCCCTGGAGGCAGGCACCGAACAAGCGCCCCGACGAGGAAACGTACCAGGTTATTGTGAATGCCTGAGCTTCCGCGAATATCCGGCGCTGAGGCGATAAAGGCGTTTGGGCGCGCCGGATTTGAGAAAAAAAGGCAGCGCGGTAGTCATGTAGTATTGAAGAAAGAGGGGTTTCCATTGCACTTGTGTGTGCCCCTTCACAAGGAACTCGACAGGGGAATACTTAGAAGCCTGATTCGTGATGCCGGATTGACCATAGAGGATTTCGTTAGCCACCTTTAGAGCCCGTCTCGTTTTCATCCTGCGCCGTCTGCTTTACAAGCCACTTGGCTAGCTCGTTCGGGTCCGTAAGGCGCGGTCCTGTTTCGCGGATGAAATCCGCTCCCTTACGGTCGCGGCTCTGTTTGTCATGACCCTTTTTATACACCCTCTTACTCCGCAAGCAGTCTTCGAAGGCGAACGAAGAACGCATCCGGCGGCTCGAAGTCTTGAAGCCGGTCCACGATCCATCCCTGGCGGTCCACCAGAAACAGATCCGGTATGGCCTGGACGCCGTATGCCTTCCCGAGCGCCGGGTATTGGTCCAGATCGACGTAGATCAGTTGAACTTTTTCGAGGAGCCCGGCGACTTTCGGATCGCGGAAGGTGACTTCCTTCAGTTGGAGGCAAGGCGGGCACCACTTTGCCCAGAAATCAATCACGATAGGATGATTCGCTCGACGCGCCTTGTCGAAGGCCTCGCGAAAAAACTTCGGCGCGTCGTCCGGCATCGGTGCTTTGACGCGCTGGTGTTTCTTCGCACCCGCGCCCGTGCCTGCGCCCGGCGGCTCAACCTCCTCTACCTTGAAGCCCAGATCGGTGATGAGCTTGGCGAGCTTCTCCGGCGAAATCCGCTTCGGATCGTATCCAATCGTCACGCGATCCCTGGCGTAATCCCAGGTGATGCTCTTGGTTGCCTGCGTCCCTTCCAGGGACTCCGTGACCTTGTTCGGTCACCCCAGTCACGTCGCGCCCGACTGGGTTTTCATCAGGCCGATGACGTGGAAGGCGACTTGCTTTCGCGCCGATGGCTCTTCCTTCGATGCGCCGGCACCCGGCGGCTCGGCGAAGGAACTCGTATGCAGTAACGCCGTCGCAAGGGCGATAGCTGACAGGCTGGCGTCGATAAGGTTCATTCGGCTTGTGGCTCCTCTTTTCGTGTAGATACGTTCGGTGTCACTGATGCGACTGTCGTACCTCAGCCTCACGACTCGACCTGCGCCACTGCGCAGGGTCGTCATGGTGCTCATGGCAGGGGCTCAGTCGATTTCATCCTGAAATCGAAATGCGCCCGTCCCCACGCGGGTGCCGACGTGTGGGTCGCGCGTCGGATCTTCGCGGCCGAGTCCGTTCCAGAAACGGTTGTCCTTATAGACATCTCCCGGTGAAACCGCGCTAACGTGACCATCCACCCACACAACGTTGGACCCGCCCTTGTGCCGTGTCGAGATGTAAGTGCGATAGTCGAGGTATGCGTAGGCCTCTTGCACACCTTCGTTGTTGATCGTCTCCGATGAGTAGATGGGAATGAAGGTCGGATCAAGCGTGTAGGCGTGATTCCCAATCGCTTCGAAGTCCGTGCCGTTCGGATCATAGGGCTTTACCCAACCGGTACCGTCGCTGTCCGCGTAGGCGATTGTCTTTCCCGGCGAGGAAACGCGAATGACCGGAAAACGCTCATATGGACTGGTCGGGCTGCTTTTGTTCAGACGAAGGCTTCCCAGGTATTTGTAGTTGAACCCGTAGGAGTTGTTTCGGCCAACCCGCCACTCAGGAACCGAGGGACATATCTGCAGCTCTTCGGAGCGCAGGAAGATCGCCACGGCGGATGGCCAGCGGTCGTTCGAGCCATCCGGCAGCTTCCACTTGTGTGGCGGATAACAGTTGTTCTCGTTGTAGTACAGTTCGGTGGCCACCCCGAGCTGGCGAAGATGCGTGCCACAGACTACTTTCTTGGCGATCTGCCGGGCGCTGAACAGAGCCGGAACCAGAATCCCGACGAGCAGCGCGATGATCGCGATAACGACGAGGATCTCGATGAGGGTAAAAGCCGGGTTCGCTCGACGATCTTCCATGATTCGGCCTTTACTCATGAACAGCTTTCTGCGCTTCGAGCGTGACTAATGTTCGCTCGTGCCAACTTCATAGACAGGGATGCCATTACAACAACGAAGGGCGACAGGCTGCGGATGCTGCGGTTCATGCGTTTCACTCCCGGCTGGGCTCGCGAGCGGAGCCCTACCACTGAAACCGAAGGCCGACGACGATTCGATAGTCGGTCTCGGGGCCGTCAAGGTCTTGAAGGACGGGCAGTTGGATGGAGGTTTCGAATATCCATTGTTGAGTGACGAACTGCAAGCCGGGCGACAGGAAGATTTCGTGCGACCCGTCGGTGACGTAGCGGCCGTTGAGCTCCCCCACGGCATTGATTTCCCAGGCGCGGCCTGGCTCGTAGGTAGCCGGTGTGAGCCGGTAAGAGTAGGCCAGGTCATAGCGAAGGGCGTCGTGGCGCGATTCTCCACCTCCCGTGTTGAACTGGTAGACAAGGTCCGTGCTCAGCGTGCCCCGATCCCGAGGCCAGGTGAACACCGTGCCGAGAATCGGATCGTAACTGTCGCTGGTGAACTTCGAATCGCCGCTTCGGATGTTGAGCCCACCCAGGACGGCCCATCGGAGCGATTCTCCGGGTCGGCGGTCATCCTGCCAGAATCGATATTTGACGAGGAACGTCAGGTCGGCAAAGCCGTCCTCAGTGTCCTCGAAACGTTCGCGTTCAGGGGTGATTCGCTCCACCTTCCGGTTCACATAGGTTTCCGTCAGAAAGAGCGCAAGGTTGCTCTTGAGGCCGAATACATAGGTGGCCTTGACCCTGGAGGTGCGGATCTCCTCAACCTCGCCGCGGCCTTTGGCTTCGCCATAAATGTATTGCAGACGAAGAATGCTGCCGCCCTTTCGGGGGGTCATCGCAACGTCTGTATTGATCGGCCCGGCGCGTGCAGTCGTGCAGGGGATGACGGCAACGGCCGCGAGCATCACGAGGAAGACGTTGTTGAGTGATCGTCGTTTTCGGGAATACATAGCTGAAGGTGTCGCTATTGGTCCACGACCTCAACCATAAGTTCCAGCTCGACCGCCGCGTCGAGGGGGAGTTCGGCTACACCGACGGCGGCGCGGGCGTGCCGGCCGGCGTCCCCGAAAATTTTCACCAGCAAATCACTCGCACCGTTGGCGACTTTAGGTTGTTCGGTAAAGCCGGGGCTGCTGTTAACGTACACGCAAAGGCGAACCACCCGTGCGACGCCATCCAATCCACCAGCCACCCCGGCGACGGCCGCAAGGGCGTTCATCACCGCCATGCCGGCGCCGTCGGCAGCCTTCTCAACGGAAACGTCGCGCGGCACCTTGCCGGTATAGACGACCTTTCCATCGCGGAGCGGAAGCTGGCCGCTGGTGAAAATGTGTCGGCCGCTTTGCAGCGCGGGCAGATAGCTGCCGACGGGAGTCGCTACGCTTGGGAGCGTCAGGTTCAGTTCAGCGAGTCGTTGGCTCGGGGGCATAGGGGATTCTCCGGAACATCGTGGTCGGGATCGTCCTCTCCGTGCGTAGACGCCGCCCCCGCAAATGCCTTCGGGGCATTTGGCGACAACACGTTGGAGGATTCTCCCGCTTCATGCGTTTGTTCTTGGTCGTCATTCTCTTGGCCGCGTTCGGGACGGGCCGGAGGGCCTGCATCGTCGCTGGGTTCTTCGAGCCCCTCTGCACGGCGGGTGTCATCATCGGGCGCTTGATCCTGCGGGCTCTGTTCCTCAAGATCCGTTTCGTGGTCGAGGGGACGCCGGTCGAGCAGGTAGAGCAGAATCGGCCCGAACGCCCGCTCCTGCACGACTCGGATGCGATGCCGGCGGATCAGCTCCAGAAGAGCCAGAAACAACCCGATCATCTCCCCCTTGGTGCGCCCCGAGAAGATTTCCTCAAACGCCTGCTTGCCGCCGGCCCGGTCGATCGAGTCGAGGATGTCGTCGGCATGAAGTTCCACCGGCGTGTCATCGACGTCGATCTTATAGGTTGCGCCGGCCTTGCCGATTTGCTTGAGCAGGCCGTTGAACGCCTCAAACAGATCCCAGATGTCCAGGTTTTCAAGCTCGATATCGTCGTCGGTGATCGGCGCGGCTGCGGGTAGGCGGGCATGCTTGAGCGCCCGTTCAGTCGCCGCCGCATCCAATGAGTGGGCCGCGTCTTTGAACAGTTTGTATTCCAGGAGTTGGCGCACCAGTTCGAGGCGCGGATCGATCATCTCCTCGTCCGTCTCGTCCGGCGGAGGATTCGGAAGCAGCATCCGCGACTTGATCTCCATCAAAGTCGCCGCCAGAACGAGAAACTCGCTGACGACCTCCGGGTCGATCAGATGCAGCAGCTCCACATATTCAACGTATTGCTTGGTGATCCGCGAGATCGGGATATCGTAGACGTCAATCTCATCCCGCTGGATCAGAAACAGCAGCAGGTCCAGCGGACCGCTGTAGACGTCAAGGCTGACTCGATAGTCCTGGGATTCGGTCAACGGTGGGTGTCCTTCAGTGTTGCCAATCCGCAGGCGTCCCGAACGTCGGCCATCACGCCTTGCGCGATCGCGCGGGCCCGTCCGGCTGCTGTGCGAAGCACGTCTTCGACATCATCCGGGTTTCGGGCCAATTGCTCCCGTCGCTGCCGCGCCGGCTCCAGCACTCGATCGACGGCCTGAGCCAGGAGCTTCTTAGCCTCTCCATAGCCCATGCCGCCCTCTCGATAGCGGCGCTCCAGCGCGGAGACTTCGTCAGGCTGGGCCATCAACCGATACAAAGCGAACACGTTGCAGCGATCGGGGTCTTTCGGAGATTCGACCGGCGTGCTGTCCGTCTTGATGCTCATGATACGCTTTCGGAGCACATTGGGCGGATCGAACAGGTTGATGGTATTCCCATAGCTCTTGGACATCTTCTGCCCGTCGATGCCGGGAACAATCATGGCTTCGTTGAGCTTGGCTTCGGGGCGCTTGAGCACTTCCCGGCCGAACGTGTTGTTGAAGTAACCCGCCATGTCCTGGGCCATCTCGATGTGTTGAACCTGATCCTGCCCGACCGGCACAAGGTCGCTGCCATAGATCAGGATATCGGCGGCCATCAAAACCGGATAGCAGAATAACCCCATCGATGCGGAAACACCCTTGGCGGTTTTGTCTTTGTAGGAAGTCGCCCGCTCGAGCAGCCCCTTACCCGTAACCGTCGAAAGGATCCACGCCAGCTCGGTGACTTCGGGGACGTCGCTTTGCCGAAACAGATTGGCCCGGTTTGGGTCCAGCCCCACGGCCAGATAGTCCAGGGCGACGTCGCGCGTGTATGCGGCCAGTTGCTTGGCATCTTGAACCGTCGTCAGCGAATGGTAGTTGGCGATGAAGAAGAAGCATTCGTGCTCGTCCTGCATCTTGATGTGTTGCTTCATCGCCCCGAGGTAGTTGCCCAGGTGCAGCTTTCCATTGGATTGAATTCCGGACAGTACACGCATGCACAAGGCTCCTCACGGCAGGATCACGATGGCAGGATCGCGGTTGGTGCTCGAATTGTCAAGAAACGGCAGGGGGCGCGTAGTCACCAGGAATGCAGCGAAGCATTGGAACTTGTTCGATCAACCCTTGTGGCACCGGTTTTCAGCCGGTGTTAGCGCACGTGTTGCAAACCCGTGCCACACTTTTCTTGGGATAGGCTCTCAGTCAGCACACGGTCCTGCGGCGTACGAGTTCACGTTGAAAGAGTCGGCGCAGGTTCTCCTTGCCCGTTAATGATTTCTACGCCGCTTCTTACCCTTGCGATGGATCTTCTTGCTACGAGCCTTCCCCGCTCCGCGCGGCCGGCTGTGCGAGGGGTGCTTTCGCTCGCGCCGGTCAGTCTGTGGTCTTGCCAGTGCAAGTTCCAACTTTCGGGTCGGCAGATCGATCCTGACGATGACGACGCGCAAGCGGTCGCCCACTTTGATCCCTGGCCCGCCGCGCCCGCCCACGACCGTGCTACGGGCCGCGTCCATTTTCCACCGGCTGCCCGAGAGCTGCTCCAGGCGAAGCAAGCCGTCAATGAGAACCTCTTTCAACTGGACGAACACGCCGAAGCTGGCTACTCCGGTCACGATTCCGTCAAATTCCTTGCCGGTGTGTTGGGCGAGCCAGCGGAGCATCAACACCAGCTTCAGTTCTCTTTCAGCCTCCTCGGCCCGCCGTTCGTTGGCGCTGCATTGTGCGCCCAGCGCAAAAAGTTCATCCTGGCTGGGTGGATTGCCTGCCCCGTCCCGAGTCGAGCGATGATGATCTTTGCTCTCCGCATCGATCCGCCCGTTCAGGTGCCAATCGACCAGGCGATGGATGGTCAGATCGGGATACCGTCGGATCGGCGATGTGAAATGGCAGTAGTGCCGACTTGCCAGGGCGTAGTGGCCCAGTTGAAGCGGTGAGTATTGCGCCTGTTGCATCGATCGCAGGACTGCCAGATGCACGCTGAAGCCATCCGGCGTGCCCCGGACCTTCTCCAGCAGCTTCTGAAGTGCAAAGCGGTCCGGGGCGGAGGGAAGAGGATGTCCCATCGCGCGAAGGAATTGCAGGAGCGTGTTCCCTGACGGCTCCCTGGGTTCATCATGAATGCGGCGCAGGAACGGAACGCCTCGGGCCTGCAACACGCCGGCCACCGCTTCGTTGGCTTCGAGCATGAACATTTCGATGATCTTGTGGGAAAAGCCGGTGTCCGCCGGTTCGACGCCGATGACGGTTCCATCTTCGTCGTGGACCGGATCGATTTGGGGCAACTCCAGTTCCAGCATCCCCTCGCGCCGTCGTCTGGCTAGGATCAACCGGGCCAGTTTCTCCATCTCTTTGAGTAACGCGACCACCTTGGCGCTGGTCCGTCCCGGCTTGCCATCCAGAATCCGCGTCGCCTGCTCATAGGTCAGTCGCTTCGTGGATCGGATCATGGTGTTAGCCAGGCGGACCTGCTTGACCCGGCCCCGTCGGTCGTACCGGATGAACACGCTTTTGGTCAGTCGGCGCTGACGTTCCTGGAGCGAACAAACCTCGTTGGAAAGGATTTCCGGCAGCATCGGCAGCACCGTGCCGGGCAGATAGACGCTGTTGGATCGTTCCCGCGCCTCCCGATCGAGCGGGCTGTTTTCGCGAACAAAGTGCGCCACGTCCGCGATATGTACGCCCAGCTCAACGACTCCCTCCGCGTTTTGCACCAGCGAGACCGCGTCATCGAAATCTCCGGCGTCGTTCGGGTCGATCGTGATAATCGTCAGGTGGTTCAGAACTTCGCGCGATTGCGCTTCCTCTCCTGGGTTGAAGCCGGCGGCTGCGTCTCGGGCGTCTTGCAACACAGCCTCGTCGAAGGCGCCGGGCAGTTTGTACTGCTCAATGATGCTGAGCGTATCGACGCCCGGCCGGCCGTGCCGACCAAGAACCTTGACGATCGCGCCGCGTGCTCCCGTCCGCTCGGTCGGGTATCGAATGATCTCCACCACGACCTGATCGCCCTCCCGGGCCCCTTTGGCGTTGGCGTCACCGACTTGGATCGGCAAGTGGATGCGGTTGCCGTCCGGAACGACGAGCCACTGCCCGTTCTTTCGCCGTAGCTGCCCCACAGCCTGCGTTTGCCCATGTTTGAGGATCGTGATGATTCGACCTTCGAAGAGCATTTTCCCGCCGCGTTTGCCCCGCTTCATCACCTTGGCGCTGACCTCGTCGCCGTTCATCGCCCCCTTTGTCGCCCCCGAAGGTATGTAGAGATCGCCCTGGGAGTTCGGAACATCCGGGATGACGAAGCCGAAACCGCGCAGATTGCCTCGAAACACGCCGATGATCTTTCCCGGCGGAGGTGGAAGCGTAAGGACGTTGCGCGGCCCTCGGGCGACCTGTCCGGACTTCATCAAAGCCTTACATGCAAGGTGAAAGTCTTCCTGATGGTGTTCGGCGATGTTCAAGGTCTCCGCTAACTGGATCGCGGTCTGCGGTTCGTAGCCCTTGGATTGGATGAAGCCCAGGACGCGCTCAGACAGGTTGTTCGACGACATAAAGCGGCTCCGATGGACTGGAGATTACAACAGAAGCCTGTGCCGATCGACAGCCCTTGCGCCACGACATGGGCGTGCTCGAAGCCATGGGGAATGTCATCGCGATGTTCATGAGTGAAGCCGGCTCGGGCCTCGGCGTTGCGCTGGGAAGATGAGAATCCCGAAAGCGTTTCGGAATGGAGGGTCGCTTCGGAAGTGGTGCGCGACCTACTCGGGGCTGATGAAGCACGACGATCAACACGCCGAAAAAACGGTGACTAAGCCTCAAGGAAATTGTGATTCCATGTCGATAAGCGGTTTACCAGTTTAGCTATATTACCTATTTTAACTATCGTGGTAATATATCAGGCTGGATAGGTTGTTTGTCGCATTCCGGGACGGAGTCCTGGGTTTCCAAAGGACTGCGTAGCGGATCGTTCTCAGGATCGGGCAGGAGGCCTGTCTCGCAGGACTCCTGAGCTTCGTTCGCGCGCCGAAGGAACGATTGCCATGCCGTCACCGTCCCCTATGGATCAGTATGTAAGCTTCCTGTTGTCTGGCGACCGACCCGCCTGCCGCAAGTTCATCCAAGACGCATTGGCCAAGGCCAAACAGCCGTCCGACCTCTACACGCGGATTCTCTGGCCGGCGATGGAACAGATTGAAAAGATTTATCGGGCGGACCAAATCAACATCGCCTTGGAGCACATGGCCACCCGTATCAACCGCACGATTGCCGACCAACTCCAACTCAGCCTCCCCTGCGCCCAGCGGAATGGGAAAAGGATCTTGATCGCCTGCGCGGACGGAGAGCCGGAGGAGCTTGGCGCCCAGATGTGCGCCGATTTGTTCGAGTCACAGGGCTGGGAAGTCTGTTTTCTGGGCGGTGGGGTGCCTAATGACGAGATTGTGAGTCTTGCGGGCCAGATCAGGCCGGAGCTGCTGTTGATCTTCGGCACCCGTCCTGCCGGAGTGCCGGGCGTACGCAAGCTGGTGGACAGGATACGCGATCTGGGCGTCAACCCGACGATGAACATCATGGTATCGGGCGGGGTGTTCAATCGGGCGGATGGGCTTTGGCAAGAGGTCAATGCGGATTTGATGGCCAGGACGGTCGCCGATGCGATACCGATGGCAGAGGCTGCCGGGCCCCGGTTGCCGCCACCGCCCAAGCCCGGCGGCGTCAAGAAACGCCGCCGCCGCCGTTCCCCGTTGCTCGTGGAAAGCACTGGATAAAGGGGCCGGCGTGGGTGATGCGATGGCGCTGATCCGAGTTCGATCGCGTCCGCTCAAGCCAATCGATGAGCGCGAGCCGGGGCGCGCTACGCTCGCGTGACCGGTCCGCCCGGCGGGAGGATTCGGCACGGCGTTCGGTTTTCCTCTATAGGCAAAGGAAAAAATGATTTTTTGAGTGGAAAACACTTGATTCTCATTGGGCGCGGCCTTAGATTCTTCCGCGAGTGAGCCAAGGAAAGGCTTTATTTTTCGGAAAGGAAAGCATAGATGGCGAAGAAGAGCACGAAGAGCAAGAAGAGTAAGGGGAAGGTAAAGGCACGGACCAAGGCTGAAGTCTATGGTGCGCTGGCGGAGTCGAACGAAATGACCCGTAAACAAGTGGGTCTCCTGTTCGATGATCTGGCGGGTATGATCAAGAAAGATCTCGGGCGAAGCGGCCCGGGATATTTCACCGTTCCTGGCCTGATGAAAATCAAGGTCGTACGCAAGCCGGCGACCAAGGCCCGGAAGGGCATCAACCCGTTCACGAAAGAGGAGATGATGTTCAAGGCCAAGCCGGCCCGCAACGTCGTGAAGGTTCTCGCGCTGCGCGGTCTAAAGACGATGGTCTAGACCTTCGCACCGCACGCGCAACACGCGCGCTCGCTCCGGTGGAGCGCCGTTGTGTGTTGGCAAGACAAGTCATTCGATCGAAAAGCCCACGGGAAACCACCCGTGGGCTTTTGCATGGGTTTTGTTACGGCGTTAGGTGGGATGGATCCGGCGGATCGGTCCGTTCAGAGGGGGATGCCACTGCGCGGCACGGTCGGATGCGTTAGCGGAAGCGATCAACCGCCAGGGCGGTGATCGACGCGAGTTGCAGAAAGCAGGCGAGCATCAGTCGTGCCGTGGCGGGCGCGCTCTGCTCGTTCAACAGCGCTGCGACGCCCCACAGCGCCGCCACCAGCGCGAACATCTGAAGCAGGGCTCCGAACAGGCGCAACACGGAAAAGTCCGCCTGGCGATTCCGACGATCGGTGCGCTCGAGCTGGTCGTGAATCCGATCGAGCGCGCGCAGAACCTGATCCTGATGCGCCTGTTCTTCGGGCGCTGTGGCGTCCAATTTCGCTGGCGGATTCTGCTGATTCCTGGTCATCATACGCAGGACAGCGTCGGCGGCTTCGGCGAGGTTGTCAACCGTGCAGGTCGCGGAGCGTTCGTCTTCCGCACTGTCCGCGCGATTCGATCGGACCAGGATGGTCCGACAGCCGGCGCGATGACCCGCGGCTACGTCGGACGTGGAATCGCCGATCATCCACGACCGCTTCAGGTCGAGATTCAGCTCCCGGGCAGCCTGAAACAACATCCCCGGGCGCGGCTTCCGCAGTTCGCTGTTGCGTCGATAGGCCTCGACCACGGCGTCCGGCCCGTCCAGGTAGGGGCAATAGTAAACGCCGTCGAGGGAGGCGCCGTCCTGGTCCAGGAGTTCCTCTAGTCGAGCCTGGATTTGGGCCAGGGTCGGTTCGTCCAGCATACCCCGGGCGATGCCCGACTGGTTGGAAATGATGACTACGCGATAGCCGGCACTGCGCATCCGTCGAATGGCGTCGGCGGCCCCCGGAAGCAGTCGAACCTTCTCCGGATCGTTGAGGTAGCCAACATCGTCAATGATTGTTCCGTCGCGATCGAGAAAGACGGCGGGTTGCGACATCGTCAACTGCCCCCCGGGGATGTTTTCAGGTTAGGGTCTCCCGATCGCGGACGGATTTGTTCGGCGCTTCGCAGATTTTCCTGCATGTGGCTGAGATTCAAACTTCCCACGACGACGCTCACCACGCCCGGATTTCGCAGGGCAAAGGGAATCGCCTGATCCGCGCTCAATGTGCCGGAGGCCAGGGGCTTCTTGACAATGACTGAGACACCCCGCCGCGCGGCCTCAGCGATAAGAGGCTCCAAAGATCGATCCTCAGGATGATAGGTCAGCATGAAGGCATCGGACCAGTCCAAGGAAGCGCGAAACGCCGCCTCGCTGTGTCCCGACAACCCGATCGCGCGAATGCAACCTTCGTCGCGCAACGCACACAGCGTCGCCACGACGTCTGTTTCTTTGAGAATGGTCACATCGTCCCGGCCGGCGTGAATGAACACGAGGTCGAGCAGGTCGGTTCGCAGTCGTTTCAAACTGCGGTGAATGCTCTGGCGCACGGCGCGCCGCGAGAAATCGTAGGCGGACACCCCGCGCTCAAAGGTCTCGCCGACCTTGGTCGAGAGCAGGTATTCCCGCCGCCGATGGGCGATCGTTTGGCCGATTCGCTCTTCGCTCAAGCCGTAGGCCGGGGCGGTGTCGATGTAGTGGATTCCCAGATCGAGCAGGCCGTTGAGCAGGGCCTCGACCTCGCGGAGGTCGGGAAGCTCAAAAGGCTGGGGATACTTGACGTCCTGGTTGCGTCCGATTTTGAAGGCTCCGAATCCAATCGGCGATTGTGCAAGGTCTATTCGCGCCATTGCCCTGGGGCCTCCCATGGAGGTAAGGCAACATCCGGTCTAGGCCAATCGTCCGGAATGGTCGGGGGTTGCCCGCTGCCTATGCTTGGTTCTGGCAGGAGATCGGCAATCATTCGCGCCAGTTCCGGAACCAGTACGAATTTTGTAGGCCAGGCCGTTATCACGGAACGCTCCTGTTGCAGGACGGCGCCCGCCGGTCGAAGCCCCCGATCGGTCTTCATTTCCGCCCGGTCGATGCGGTAGGTGGACCACTCAGCATCGGCGAAGCTCACACCCGGCAAGACGGCACGCAACTCCTGTTTCGCGAATTCGAGCAAGGCTGACGATTCCATCTCTACGCCCGTTTCGGAAAGCTGCCCGCCGACCTGCCAGACGACGCGACCGGCGCCGTCCCGGGCCGACGTGATCGTCACCCGTGTTTTCGCGCCGTCCACGCAGTGACCGAACAGGTCGGGCAATTCTCCGCGAACCAGAACCATGTGCAACGGGCGGCGCTGCATGGCGTCCGCCGACAGACCCGCCCGCTCCCGCAATTCGGCGTTCCCGGCGCCGGCGGTGAACACGATCGTTCGAGGGCTAAGCTCCCATACCGAGGATGGGTCCGGCGCCGTGACCCGGACCCGATCGATCCGGCCCCAGCTTGACCGGTCAAACGTCACCTCGTGGTCAGGGCTGATCTGGAGCAGACGATCCCGATGTTGGTCGGCCAGATCCCGTAGAAAGGAGGCTACATCGATGACCTGTTCGTCCACCCGGAACACATCGCCCGGACAGGCCGCCAGGACAGCCGGGCGGCTCTCGGCGCTGACCCGGTGGGCGCCGCACTGCAGGCCGATGCGGGCGCCCACGATTCCGAGCTTCGATTTTACCGATTGCGTGCGCCATAAATAGCAGCACGGCGAGAGAACGGTGGTTCGGGTCAGGTCGGGCGGGCGATCCCCTTGCAGGCATTGGCGCCACAACGCGGGCAGGTTACGAATCGCCTTGGCTGAATCGGTCAGCGCGCCGGCCAACGAGTACTTGAGGCCTCCATGCAGGATACCCTGGCAGGCAATGGTCTGGCCCGTACCCAGGGCGGTGCGCTCCATCAAGAGCGCACCGAAGCCGCGACGATGGAGTTCGTCCAGAAGCCACAGCCCGGCGCCGCCGCCGCCGAAAATCAGGACATCCAATTCCAACGGTTTGAATCCCCAGGGTCAGCTCGCCACGTTGGGCCGCAGTTTCGTGTCCAGCACATGCTGGATCATTGTAGAGCCGTCCTGAAGAAAATCGATTGAGATCTTGACGACGTAGAGTGGCACGTGATCGAACGTGCCGAGGTCCGCGAGCTTGACGGCATCTTTCTCCGTCGTGATCAAAACGTCGTGCGGGGCGAAGCGCGCCGTTTTCATCAGCCGATCAACGTCGCGCGACCGATAGCGATGATGATCGGGCCACCACCGATGCCCGACCACGCGAACGCCCATCGCGGAAACCGTGGCCTCAAACGCGGACGGGCGAGCGATGCCGGCCAGCAGGATCGCCCGCTTGCCCGCCAACTCCTGGTCCGCCGGCCTGCCGTCCAATCGTTCGACGCCCGTGACGCGATGGTCGCACCGGATGAGCGGCGCGCCGCCGTTAAGTCTCCTGATCTTTGCCTCCACGCGATCTAGCTCAGCCGGGGAAACCTGGCTGCAACGGGTCAACACGATCAGCCCCGCCCGTGCCAAGCCAGATGGCGGCTCGCGCAACAATCCTCGCGGCAAAAGATGGTTGTATCCGAACGGACAGGTGGCATCGACCAGCACGATGTCCAGCGTCCGCCCGAGGCGGCGGTGCTGAAAGGCGTCGTCCAGAACGATCACGTCCGCGCCCTGCGTGTCGCAGGCCCACTCAGCCGCACGGGTACGGTCTGCATCCGCCGCGTAGACCACACTCGGGCAGCGTTTGCGTATGAGCCGCTCCTCGTCGTTGGGTTCGTCCACCGGCGACTTGTAACCCCGTGACACGACGGCCGGGCTGAATCCCATTTGTTCCAGGCGTTGGACCAGATCGATGACCAACGGAGTTTTTCCCGTGCCCCCGACGGTAAGATTGCCCACGCTGATGACGGGAACGGGCAGGACGGATCGCGGACCGTGCCGATCATAGCGGCGATTGCGCCGCTCGACGCCGGTGCGGTAGATCAACTCCCCCGCGCGCAGCAGCGCCCGGACCGGAGCCGACCAAGCGCCGGTTTGGCCGGCTATAATCCTTCGGTATAGACCTTGTTCGCTCATGCCGAAGCAAGATGGTCCGCGTGGCTACGCCTGATCCGCAGGCTTCAGCCTACGCGAACTTCAGAGTGTCGTGGGCGATTCGAAACACGTCTTGCTAGACGGTCCAACTAACTAACATGGTCCGCACGGCGGACCCTACGGGACTTACGTGAACGCGACGGCGGCGCAGGTGACACACGTCTGCGACGATTCATCCACGGCTTGATGATACCGCAGGATGGTCGCGTCGGCTTCGGGCAGCGCGATCCTGAGGACAAGAATGCACCCTGCGCTGCAGATTCGCGTGTCGTTGTCATGCTCGGTTAGGCCCTGAAGAAAGGCGTCGGGGTCGTTCTCGGCGATTCGGGCCAGAGCCTCCTCGTCCCGGATTCGCACCGCGCCCAAGTAGCCGGTATCCAGCGGCCGATCATCACCGAACGCCGCGCCGACATGACTCAGGTCCGCACCGGCGATCAACAGCGTGTCCCGCTCATCCGACCGGATGAGGGTTCCAAGGGTGCGGGCGAAATCTCGCAAATCGACGCCGCCGTCTTCGCTGGGCGCCGTTCCCGTCGGGCCGCAGGGGTCCGGGCAGAGAAACGCGACCATCTCGAACCGTTCGGACCCGAACAGGTGTTGAAGCCAGGCGACCTGCAGCTCGATGGAGTGTTCGTGAAGATGATCCAACTCATATCGCCGAAGATCACCGCAGCTCTTCTCGACGCTTTCGAGGAAGTCCTGGTCCGTTCTGGTGATGCCCAGCGGCGTTTCAAAGCTGCAACCGGTGGCTACGACCGAGCTTGCTCGACCGAAATGATTGGTGCCTAGGATCACCACCCGATCCGGCGCGTCGCGGGTTCGTAATGCGCCATAGGCCTCTGCATAGCAGGGCCGGCCGCGCGGATAGTCCAAATGCGGAGCGATCACACCCTTAACCTGCCCACCCGGCGACTGCCGCCGAGAATCTTTCAGCATGTCGTCGAAGTACCCGCTCGAATCTTCGGAGATGCCGAGCTGCGCCGCGTGGGGCATCTTACGAACGCCGCCCCGGCGAAAGGGATCGGTCAGTGATTGATAGTAGGACTCGAAGGTCGGGCCTTCGAGAAAGTGCGCCTGCTCCAGATGCTCCAGCATGGATTGGAGAGTTTCCTCAGCCAGCGTTTGCCCGAACGTCGCCAGAAAGGTGCGCCGGATATCCTCACAGGTGCGCTCGCCATCCATCATGGACAGGAGGTGCAGGGCCGCCTGGGAAAGCGTCAACACGACATTCGAGAGCCGGCTTGGATCGCGCAGGCCGACTTGCGCGCCGTTTCCATCGTCGGGCACGCGAAAAGGCTCCAGCGGGCGCAGGCGAGGCTTGCAATGGGGTTCCCACATGATCGTGCTTGTTTAAAGATTCCAGCCGGCGTCGAGTTCCATTCCCGGCGCTTATGCATCCTGCCCGTTCCAGATGATGATACCCGTACTGGGCCATAATACCCGTTCCGGGCGTGAGATGCGCGAAACGCACGCCCATGGAAAGCCGTGTAGGCGTAGGAGGAAAGGTTGGGTCAATGACTTGATGGACGAGGCTCGGATGGTTTTTCGGAGCGGGATTACATCGCCAGTACCTGTTGGTATAGATCCTCGACCTGCGTCACCGTTCGCCGGATGTCAAACTTCTCCTTGCATTCCAAATATCCCGCTGTTCCAAGAGCTCGCCGTTGTTGTTCGTCGCCTAAAAGGTCTTCAATAGCCTGGG
The DNA here is from genome assembly GCA_022563615.1 of Planctomycetota bacterium. Taxonomy (GTDB): domain Bacteria; phylum Planctomycetota; class Phycisphaerae; order UBA1845; family UBA1845; genus JADFMZ01. The sequence continues at coordinate 13,270 of JADFMZ010000001.1, read as the reverse complement.
CCAGGGCCTCCGAATCTGCTGGTGGAATCAAGCGACCGGTCTTACCCTCGATCAGGATTTCTGTTGCGGCGCCCACATTGCTGGAAATGACCGGAACGGAATGGGCCATGGCTTCCACGATGACCAGGCCGAAACCCTCGCCGGGCGGCAGGCTGCAAACGGTGGCAATATCGAAGTCGGCTGTCAGCAAAGCGGCGTCGGGCCGTGACCCCATGAAATGAACACGATCGTTGAGTCCCAGCTCCGACCGTTTAGCCAGTAGAAAATCGTTGTAGGGCTGCTCCCCAGCCGCCGTTTGTCCACCGATATACACGAAGTGCACATCAGGGTTGCGCGGGCAGATTCGAGCGGCTGCTTCCAGAAAGTAGAGATGCCCCTTGCGCGGCTGCATCGAACCGACCAGCCCGACAATCCTGGTGTCGTCGCCCAGGCCGAGGATCGGGCGCAGCCGAGGGCGGTCATCCGGCGCCGGCTCGATAGGAATACCGTTATAGATGATGGTGATCTGATCGCCCACGACCGATCGGATGCTGTCGGCTGTGCTGCGGCTATTGGCGATGGACCACACGAAACTTGCGGTAGACTTGTGGACAAGCCAGCGCAGTTTCGATAGCAGCGCCCAGCGTCGATCGGGCCGTACTTCCGAGTTTCGGTCATAGCCGCTGTTATGATCCAGTTTGGGAGATTGTTCCAACGGCAATCGCCAATGCCACACGCATTTTCGACCGGTCCATCTACAGGCGAGGCCGGCGACCATGTGATAATGGTAGTAGTTCGTGTGCACCACATCGATGCAATGGGTGCGCAGGTATCGGTTCAGCGCCAAGACGGTCTTGGGAATCCATTTGAGGAGTTTCAGGTATCCCAGCGGAACCGGCTCCACATCGGTGGCGACCTGACGGCGCATCTGCGGCGGCCATCCGGTATTCAAAACGTCGCACGACTGATCGGCGGCCAGGCGAGCGGTGTAGGGGCCGTCTCCACAGGATACGACTTTGACCTGATACTTCCGGCGATCGATTCCCCGAATCAGTTGGAGTGTGGAAAAGGCTGCGCCTCCACCCTCCCATCCTCCTACAAGAAAACAGATGGTTGGTTTGGCGGTTTGCAATCTCAATTCCCGGTTTGCTCTGACAGCGAATGGCCCGCGCGCCGATCCGCGCCTGCGGTGGGTCGTGTCAATTCTTGAAGGCTTCCACCACCTTAGCCAGGATCGAGGTGTCGGCGTAGACCCATACACCCTTACAGTGAGGGAAACGCTTGCGGATTAGAGACAGGTCCAAAGACTTGACGTCCTTGATCGTCAACTTTCGCTGTCCTTTCATATGATCCTGTGGTCGTCCCAGCCCGACATTGCAGCCCCACAAATTCATGCGGTGCTCGTATCCTTCTGGTGATCTAATCTTCGGAACCTGGTCGGGTTGTGTCGAGTAATAGGTTTTGGAGTCGCATCGCAGGCGCCCAAGCCCCGCCAGGGGCCAGGCGTAGTGGGACGCGCGCGCGGAGCTGGTTGGATAGATAAAATCCACCGGACCGACATTGGCAACAGCCCTGGCCACCGCCGATTGAATGCGCCGCCGATCGTCGTCATCGAGCTTCTTGAACTTGAGCGTCGGCTTTTGCGCGCAGTGCCCATAAGGCTCCGCATCCAGGAACGTGCCGACTGCGCCCAGGCTACGGGCTTCTGCTTTCAGCGTGGCGATCGCCGTCGCGTAGTAAGCGGAATCGAAATGGCTGTCGGCGACCGGCATCGGCGCTTCGAGTTTGTCCGACGGCCACGCCACCCAGAGCCAGCGCCCCCAGATCACCTTGATTCCCCGTTCGCGGCAAATGGTCAACGCATGCTTTACGATAGGGTTTCGTGGGGCATCCGGGCGCTCCTGCCACGACAGGACGACGAGAAAGACGTGGGTAAACCAGTCGGCCTGGCGCAAGGCGTTTACGATTCTCATATCGTCCTGAATCGTGTCCTTGCGAAGCCTCAACAGCATGTACAGAATGCGAAGGTCGTCCTTGGCTTGAAAGATCGAGGGATCGCCATGGCGCATGGCCGGCGTCGAGCCTGATCCGCCAGCCGCCGACCGGGGCTCCACGAGGGGCTGCTCGGCCAAAGCTTCTCCACCCGCGCAGGCTGCTGCGCCGATGACAGTCCATGACATCCATGCGATCATTGCCAGGCCGACCATCCGTCGAATCATCGTTACCCTTCCTTCGGCGCTACCGCCGGCGAGTTTGCCATGGAGGCGCGGGCGGTGTCCAATTGCTCCATCATCTCATCGCAAAGCCGCTCCACGGGCCGACTGATGGGCGGGCGGGGATGCTTGCCAAGAGACGTGGGGAACACCCTGTCCACCATGGCTGGCTCAAAACGAACATCGAGAAATCGGCACAACCGCTCGAACTCCCGCGCTGATTCCGTAACGGCGTGCTCATAGCGTAATAACGCCATGGATGGACAGTGCTTCAGCTCCTGGTCGAAGAACGTACGGTTTCGCATGTACCAGAACAGGGCTGCACCGCCGTGTGGGTCCAGACCGTCGCCGGCGGCCTCTTTCATCCTTGCGATGCACGCATCCGTCACCCTTTCACGATTCCACTGTGCGACTCCCCAGTCGCCCCCACCCTGAAGTAAGTCTTCTATGAACGTTTGCATCTGGTCTGCCCAGTATCGAACGGCGGAATTGGCAACGTCCGAATAGCGCCGATAGACCCAAACCGCCTTGCTGCCGGCGTGCTCTGCGAACAGCTCCACCGCCCGGTGCGAGTCGCAAATAGGCTTGAAGATGACGCACCTGGCTGTGCTCTGTGCGATGAGCGCGTTGCGAGTTTGCCGGTCCATGATTCGACCGTCTCGAAAGCATCGCTGGTCGCTTTCTTCCACCGGGTCCACGTCCAACGATAAGCCAAGAGTCCTAAGCACCATATTCGTACCCGACCGCTGACAACCCAGGACAAAGGCGACGGTTTTCTCTTGGACCGCGCCGATGCCACGACGGTAGCGTGCCTTGACCCGCTGGAGTCGGAACTCGGACCAGGCGCGCTGAGACCGTCGGCGCAAACGTGTCCAGAAGGGCGCCTTGGGGATGGATCCTTTTCGGATGACCGCCGGCCTTGCCACTTTGCATTCTCCGCAATCATCTATTGGTCAGGAACAAGACGAACGGACTCGCGCCTTCCACCGGCGGATTTCACGCCAGGATCAGCCGCAGTGCCCGGCTCCCGTCAAGAACCTATCCCAAAAAGTGTGGCACGGGTTTGTAACCCGTGCGTTTCACCGGTTGATCACCGGTTGAAAACCGGTGCCACAAGGGTTAATGGGATAGGCTCTACGTTCCCATGGGTCGGCGAAACAAGTTTCGGGTCCATTCGATCATACCCAACCGATCGTTCGGCATCAGCACCGCAAACCACACGATCGGCAGAAGAATCAATCCACAGCCCGCCAGTTGGCCTATCAAGGCCAACCACGTCGACGCCGGTGAATAATGGTTCCACAGAAACGCAACCACACCAACCGGAAGGCAGGCCAGCACCGGCACTCCAAGGGTGTGCCACACAAAGGGGCCGATCGGCTGACCCGTGACCCGGCAGCAATACCACGGCATGATCAGGCCCCACACGGGAATCATCGGCAGAACCAACCCCCACACAACTCGATCAATGGTTGCACCATGAGTTGAGGTGAGCACCACCACAAGCGCCATGGAGGACAACCCCGCGATCAAAGCCAGCAAGGCGGGAAACGCATGGCGCCCCATGCCGTTGAGTACATTGTACGCCGGCAGTAGAAGCCAGAACAACCCGTAGCCGACGGTCAGAACTCGGCAAGCGGCCGTCATTCGTTCCAGGGAGGCCGCCCCTTGAGCATCCTGATATTGATCCCCGATCCACAGTCTCAGCAGCGCACCGGAGAACAGCCAGAGCACAATCACACCGGCCACCGTCACCAGCCCGCAATAACGAGTCGAGCGCAGCAGCAATCGTCTGAGCATCATGTCGTCGCCTCGGGCATCGTATTTACTGGCGACGACCCGGGCGCTGATACTGAAAGCGACGATGAAGGAATGACCGGTTATGAGCAAGAGTCCAACTACGTTCAGATCGGTCGCCTCAGCCTTGCTCATCAAGCCACCGACCAGGATTTGGGCCAGGTGCATCCCAACCGTGGCCGACATCATGTACACGACGCTATTGACGCCGAACGAAATCAGCCCGCCGAGCAGAGATCGGTCGACTCGCCAGGGCGCAAACGTTACCTGTGGGCAGAGGCGAAGCGCAGCCAGGGTGCGCAGGATTCCGCCGCACAGGGAAGCCGCCCCGCCTGCCAGCGCCAGCACGATCAACCCCGTTCCGACATCGACCCGCTGGAGGATCAACAGGATCAGCGCAAGCTGAAGCAGGTCGGCGAGGATTTGTGTGCCGGACAGAACGTCATACCGCTGGAGCCCCGCAACCACCGCGCCGTAGGCGTTCAGGGGGATCGAACAGGCCAGCGCGAATCCCGAGCACAGGATCATGATCCGCGCAGAGGAGTGCAATTCCAGATCAACATCAAACCATTGGGGGAAAAACAGGCTGACGATTACGGTCAGCACCGCAATGAGGACGCCGACGCCGAGGTAGTAGCCGGCCGCCGTGTTGACCTGTCGGTTCAGTTCGCCGTTTGTGCCGCGCGCTAGTGAGATCGACACCTGCCTGGATACAGCCGACCGCAGACCCATGTCCAGGATTCGCGTATAGGCGAATAATTGCCCCACAATGACCCATACGCCGTAGTGGTTGCGGCCAAGAACCCCAATGGCAAACGGCACGATGAGAAACCGCGTCGCCACCGTAACCAGGCGGGCCAGCACGTTGACTAGCGAGTTGGCAACCAACCTGCTTCGCTGACGCATTGAATGATCCACGCAACGGCTGTGGCCGGATGCTGCCGGCCGAATGGGACACATCACCCTGAACTCGAACCGGCTAGATCATGCGTCAGAACCCTGATCCATACCAGAGCAAGCTCTATTTTTCTGTGGCGGTCCGACGACCGTTTTTTCCGCGATATTTTCCCGAAATGGCCATACACAATCAATGAGAACGCTGTAACGCATGGCACACCATCTTTTCCGAGTCAGCCATACCTTCGCGATAGTCAGGATGTCCCGTTCATCATGCGGAACTCTTGTGTTGCAACCCGTCTGATGGGAAGCGTCATCAGAACCGCGCATGCGCCGTCGCTTTCCATCGACAACGTCGCCTTATCAGACGATCCAACGCTTCCGAGGCCGGTAAAAGGGATCGCGGGATCACGTCAGAGCCGCCCACGATGAAGATCGGCGCGCTACGGTGCCTGCCCCGATTGCCGGGCCTAGGATTGGGTTGAGAGGGGAGGGGAAGGCCATGCACGCACCCCGTGCAAGAGACGCGAGGGCTACATCATCGGATCAAGTTGGCGGCGACCTGCCTGCGTTCGTGCCGCTTATCGGCGTTCAGGAAATCCTTCGTCGGCTGGTTGCGGATGAGCTTAGCGCCGGTCGGCTCACGCCCGCTCGGCGCCGCCAAATCGAACGCTGCGCGGTCGAAATGGGACTTTCCGTCCATCAGGCCAGTCGATTGTTGGAATCGTGCCGCGACCAAGCCATGATCCACGGCAATGCGACGGCGAGGCGTAACGCCCTGCGCCTGCTGAAACCTTCGTCCCGAAAAACCATCCTGGCCCTACGAATTGCAATCTTCCTGACGGCCGTGATCCTATTTGATCTGCTCCTGATATTGTGGCGGTAGGCGATTTGCGCCGCGTTGCATCCAACATCGACTTGCCAGGGTGCTAGACATTGGGCTGAACGCTATCTGAGGCGCGACGTTCGGTCGGCGAGTCTTAGGATTTCGACGGCTGTGATGACCGATGCCGCCACCTTGGGCGAGTATTTCGGCTACCGTCGGAACAACATGATTCGATACATGCGGGGCGTCGTACTCGCGGACGGATGAAGCTAACGTCCCGACAGCGTAGTTTTCTTTCGGACGCTCGTTCTGCTACGGCTCGGTCCATCCAGTTGCGGGCACAGAATCTCGATGGTAAGGGATTCGAGATGAGGCTCGCAAATCAGCAGGAACTCGTCGGTTTCCCACTGACCCATCAAGGCGCTGCCGATACAAGGGTCGTCGGGGTATGGGGCAAACGAAAGCTCCCTCGGTCCGCACGGATCCATCTCGTTCCCACCAACTTGGCCCGCCTTGACGAAAAGTGTTCCCAGATAGAGGGGCAGGCCCCTATCCCAAACGGCGTCTTCAGTGTAGAATGTGAGACCTAGGAAACGGACGGGATCGTGTGTGTCAACGGCCACAATGAATTCCCGCACGCCCCTTAAGATGAAGTCCGGTCTCGTAATATCGATGTATGATAGGGCGACCGGATTGTCCGAAAGACCATCGGAGCGACACACCCCCAAACGTGACATTCGCTGGGCCAAAAGGCGCGGAAAGAAGAGACAATGGTAGCCGAGCGGGCAGGGGATCGCACGGCTGCAAAAGCGCTGCGGCCGCCAGAAATCAGATTGGAGTACGTCGGCGTATGAGCCGGCGCCTTCTGCAACCAACGTTGCGACCGACGGCATGTTGAGCAGTTCGCGCGTGCCCGTCGCTTCGGCAGGTGTCAAGGCGACGTCCGCCTGGTAGCCCCGGACACGGAATTCGTCGCATTGGCCGTTCTCACAGTCGTCATCGGAAATGCAACGATCACTGACGTTGTCGCTTGAGTCGCCGCAAAAGGACTCGGTGCCCCAATCGGATACGAAGATCTCGCATTCGATTATGTCCTCGGGATACGCCGCCACATAGCTCGACGGTGGGATCGGAGTGCCGTTAATACTCACAGCTTTGAGAGAGAACGAGGCAGCCGATGCAGCAGCCGTGCACGTACATACTACTATACACGATGCTCCTACAGCCAATTTCGTGTGAAGTGCCAACATGATGGGCTCCCGTCGCTTGCTCGGGAACCCGCCTTCAAACGGTTGGATCCCGGCCAACTGTGAAAGACCAAATGCTAATCCCCCAGGGCAAATCCCAGATCCAGCGAGCAATAGTTCGCTAGGCCTATATCCCTGAGTTTCCCTTCTATGCCATCGTATCCGGACGAGCTAACCGATTCAAGCGAGAGCAGTCTTTTTCTTTGTGCTCCGTCAAACTTGAACTGAGGGGTTGTTCCGGGAGGGCGAAGCTCTTACTGTCCGGGGGGCTTAACCCTGAGTCCCGGTCACGCGGCGGACCAGTCGGCGATGGGCGCCGACGAGATCCCGGCAGACAAGTTCGACCCGTCGATTCAGGCTGCGGCGTTCGCGAACGACATGGCGCACCAGTTCGCGCATGCGGTGATACCTGGCGGCGCGCCGGCGGGTTTCCACTTGGGCGCGAACCAGTCGATCTACGGAATCCAACAGTTCGTCCACGGGAAAGGGCTTGCGAAAAACGTCTCGAATCCCCAGGCGCATTGCCTCGATCGTCTCGGAACAGGTTGCGTGGTCCGCCAGAAGGATGATCGGCCGGGAGCCGAGCGACATCAGCTCCCGCGCCAGTCGCAGCCCGTCGGAATCGCCAAGCTCGAGCTCCGTGATGATCAGGTCGTGCGGCTCAAGGAGTTCACTATCCAGGCATGCCTGTGCGTCAGCCACGCATGTAATCCTGGCGTGCACGCGTCGCGACAGGGAAGCCACGAGGATTTCCACGATCTCCGGTTCCGGCTCGACGACGAGGATTTTTTGCGGCATTGGGTTCACTTGGGCCTATCCGACTTGTAACGGTGCTTCGTCAACGTGCAAAAGGCGTACTGCCTTCCCCAAACGCCCGCCAACTCGCAAATTGGATTCTTACAGAATGCGAACCGGGTTTGAGCCGAAGTGCATCGGCGGTCGAACGGAGTTTCGTCCCCGAACAAAGGATTGCGGGGCGATCGGCACTGGGATGTTGAAGTCAGTCTTGCGGTGCGCGGACCGGTAGCTCGAGAGTTACCGTCGTGCCCTGGCCGGGTGTTGATTCGAGCCACAGACGTCCGCCGTTGATTTCCGCAAGCCGGTAAGCACGTGACAGACCCAGGCCCCGCCCCCGTCCGGCGGGTCGGCTGGAGAAGAGCGGGTCCAGAGCGTGCTCCAAGACATCGCGGGTCATGCCCACACCGTTGTCGCGTATCACAATCCGGACAGTTTCATCGGAAAGGGAGGAGGGCGAGTTGACCTGTAGCCGGGTGGTTTCGCCGGAGGTGGCCTCCACCGCGTTGGTCACCAGCGCCGTGAGGATCTCCCGAAGTTGATCCAGATCCGCGTAGACGGTGACGCGCGGGTCGTTGACGGAGAGCATCAGTTGGTGCTCCGTCAGCTTGAAGGTGGTCCGCCAATGCTGGCAGAGCATGTCCAACATGTCATAGAGAGTTTGTACGAGGGATTGGGGCGGTGCGGGCTTGGCAAATCCCATCAGGTCGTTCACGATCCCCGACGCCCGTTGGGTCTGCTCGACAATGATGCGCAGCGATCGCGCCAGTTCCGGATCCTCGTATTGCGCGAGCATGAGCTGCGCTCGCCCGGAGATGACGGCGAGTGGGTTATTCATCTCGTGGGCCGCGCCTGAAGCCATTTCCGCAATCATGGCGATGGAATGGGTGCGCACCAGGGACTGTTGGGCCGCACGCACTCGACGATTGGAGTCCAGTAGCTCCTGGTTCATCCGCTCCGACGCCACGCGGGTATTGGCCGACGACAGCGCCAGGCGGACGGAGGACGTCAAAGCCTCGCACTCCACCCGGGCGGATAGAAACCGCCGGACGGAGTCGTCACAATCATTGAACAGGACCGCGCTGATCCAACCGGGCTCGCATGCGATCGGCAGCATCCATAACCGGCCTTCACTGGACTTGGGGCCGCATTGTTGCCAGATCGGCTCGCAATGCTCGGAAGCGGGGGCCAGTTGGCCCACCGACGCGCCTTCAAGCAGGCCCTCCACTTCCAGAGGGCTACCCAAGTCGATGACGTCCACCAGCGGTTGCGGTATTAGGCCAGCTTGCGGGTCGCTGTTGTTCGAGACCCCAACGTGCACGAACGGTTGCGACGGATCTCCCGCGAAGGCGACGGCGCATTGGGCATCGACCATCGCTCGGATGGCCTCCGCCGCTGCGGCACAGACGTCTCCGACGCCGTCCTCCCGAGAGCATCGATGGGTAAATCGGTGCAATGTTTCGAAAATCTCCGAGCGGAGTTCCAGGTCGCGATTTCGCTCACGCAGCTTCGTGTTGATCTGGCCGAGCTGGCGATTCACGTTGGTGAGCGACTGCCACGAGCATGGGTCGGTGGACGAATCTTGCGGGTTTTGGATATCGATGAACGGCTTGATGCGTTCCGGAAGCCGGGCCATCACCTCTACCGGAACCTCTTCACCTAGACCCAGCTCCGTGAGAAGTTCATCGACGTCGTTGATGATCGGGTATCCGGAGTAGCCGATACCGTGCATTCGCACCAGGCTGTCCGCCAAATGCACGGTGCGTACAAGTTGCGGATGGGCCACGCTATCTACGAGTGCATTCGCGCTTTGGTGGTGCAGCCAGATGCATTCCAGGATGGGATCGGAAAGCTTCCATCGTGCGGCCAATCTCCGCCCCGCTACCGTATGGTCCAAGCCGAACAATTCCTGCTCGACGTCGCAGATACAGGCGCGTTCCCGATCCACACGTTCGATGACGCGGAGGTAGCTCTTGGGTAGGCAGGCATCCAACGCGATTTTGCCGATGTCATGCAACAGGCCGCAAACAAACGCCTCGCCGGCGACCATCGGCGGACCGATGTGCCCAGCCAGCATGTCCGCCACGCAGGCAACCGCTAAACTGTGCTTCCGAATTCCCTCCCGGTGGACCGATGCAGATTTTTCACGCTGACTCAGCGTGTCGAAGACGTAAATTGACAGCACCAGGTTGCGTATGACCGTGAATCCCAACAGCACCACCGCACGGTGTACGGTCATGGTGCGGTCACTGACTCCCAGATCCGCCCGGCGCACCAAACGCAGAACAGCCGCCGTGAGCGACGGATCGGACTCGACAATCTCAATCACGTCTTGGGCGCAGGAATCATTCGATCCGGTCAGCTCCAACAGTCGAGCGGCCACGGCCGGCAGGGTCGGAAGTTGGTCCAGATGGTGCAGGATTAATCCCACGCGGACCGGCACCGGCGCCTCACGCGCCGCGCGGGGAGGTCGAACCTCTGCAAGGGTCGTTTCCATGGTGGCCAGGGGTCTCATCGAAATCCGCTCCGGATGATCCAGCGGGAGGGCGAAGCTCCTGCTGAGCCGGTGAAACGCACGGGTTGCAAACCCGTGCCACACTTATTGGGATAGGTTCCAAGCAGTAAGGCAGCGCAAAGGTGACCTCTGCGTTTTCCCCCAGTTACGGCTCGCCGGGAGCCTCGCACTGTCGGAGCCGTGCCCAACCTGTACAATGAAATCTAATGGAGTACTACGCGACCTTGACCGCTTCGGCGATGCGTGAAATCACGGCGTTGATATCAAACGGCTTGCGTATGAATTCGTTGGCCCCCGCCGCTAACAACTCCTTGACCTCATCCGGATCTGCAACGCCGCTGATGACGATAATGTGTATGTGTTCGTAGTTCGGGTTGCTTCGAATGGTACGGCATACGACGTTTCCATTGATGTCGGGCAGCTTGAAATCCAGCAGGATGACATCGGGCCTGAACTGCTCGGTAAGGATTCCGGCGTCGTAGCCGGTTCGGGCGGTCTTGACCTCAAATTGGCCGTGACGCGCCAGCAGCTCGGTAAACATCTCCACGATGGCTTCGTCGTCATCCACAACAAGAACCCGCTTCCTACCGGTCTCAAGTTTGTCGAGCGGGATCTGGTTCGTCTTCATGAACGTGACCAGAGAAGCGCGCGGGATGCGCCGGAATCGCGATCCGGGAACGCGGAATCCCTGTAGCCGTCCGCTGTCGAAGCAGCGGATGACCGTCTGCTGGCTCACCCTGCAGATCTGCGCCACCTCACCGGTGGTGAATACCGACTTGTTTCGAATATCCGACATGACGTTCATTCGCTTGGACCATATATGTTGCCCGAACCGAGGATTCCAACCCGACGCATATTGTCCAGGTTCCCCATGTTTCCTATACGATACACATTGCAGCATCCGGCGTCAACGAAAAAATCTGCAAGGGGCACTGTAACGAATGGACCGACGAGTTGCCTGCAAGCGATGAAGTCCCGTTATTTCAGGACGGCGGATTCCTTCAAGCCGAGGTCCGAGTGGCGCGACGTCCGGTGAGGTAGATCCACAATGTCGTAATGTCAGCCGGGCTGATGCCGCTGATGCGAGAGGCCTGCCCGAGCGTGGCAGGTGCGACTTGCCCCAACCGTTCCCGTGCTTCGTGACGCAGACCGGTCATGACGCCGTAGTCGGTCCCCAAGGGGATCGCCAGGGACTCAAGGCGGCGGAACCGCTCAATTTGCTTGGCTTGGCGATCCACGTACCCGCTGTATTTCGCCTCGACGAGCACCTGGCGGACGGCATCGGCGCAAAAGGTTTGAGGGGTGATCCGGGCGAGGACTTCGGCAAGGGCAGCCAACTTCACGTCGGGGCGTCGCAACCATGTTTCCATTTCGACGCCCTCGAACCGGTTTTTCCTGCAAAGCTGGCGAATCGTCGTAAGAGATCGATCCTTCGCCGAGAATCGCTTCCACCGTGCGTCATCCACGAGGCCCAGTTCGCGGCCGATCGGGGTCAGGCGTTCGTCGGCGTTGTCCGAGCGAAGTAGGAGCCGGTATTCGGCCCGCGAGGTGAACATGCGATAGGGCTCAGGCGGTGGTCGAGTGATAATGTCGTCGATCATCACGCCGAGGTAGGCTTGATCCCGGCCAAGCGTGAACGGTTCCGTACCGGGTTGCAGGGATCGCACGGCGTTGATGCCGGCAATGACGCCCTGTCCGGCGGCTTCCTCGTAGCCGCTCGTCCCGTTGATCTGCCCGGCGAGGAACAGCCCGCTTACGAGCTTGGTTTCCAGGGATAGCCGGGTCTGGTGAGTGGGTACGAAATCGTACTCGACCGCGTAGCCGTATTGCAGAATCTTCGCGTGTTGCAAGCCTGGCACTTCGCGGAGGAAGGCGTCCTGCACATCCTGCGGCAGCGACGTGCTGATGCCGTTGCAGTAGATGCGTTCATCGTCCGTTCCTTCCGGCTCCAGAAAGATCTGGTGCCTTGGCTTGTCGGCAAAGCGAACGATCTTGTCCTCGATGCTGGGGCAGTATCGTGGTCCCCGTGATTGGATTTGTCCCGAATACATCGGCGCGCGATGCAGGTTGGCTCGGATCGGTTCATGAACGCGGGCATTGGTCCATGTTATCCAGCAATTGACCTGCGGTTGGGTGATTGCGTCGGTCATGGCTGAAAACGGGATCGGCACGTCGTCGCCCGGTTGAACTTCGCATTGCTCGAAATCAACCGTGTCTCGATGAACGCGCGGCGGCGTACCGGTTTTGAGTCGTCCTAGTGTAAACCCCAGCGCCTTGAGGCAGGCGCTCAATCCGACCGCGCTGGGCTCACCGACCCGCCCGCCTTCGGATTGTTGTGGGCCGCAATGCATCAACGCCCGAAGGAACGTGCCCGTCGTCAGGATCACGACGTCGGCATGGAGCCGTCGCCCGTCCTTGAGGAGCACGCCGCATACGCGCTTGGCCGCCCCCTCGCCCGACCGTTCTTGGGTGACGATCGTTTCGATCAAGCCTTCCACGACATCCAAGTGCGTCGCTGACGCCAGGAGCGTTTGGACGGCCTTGGGATACGCCTTGCGATCGCACTGGGCACGCGGCGCCCAGACGGCTGGCCCTTTCGATCGATTGAGCATTCGGAACTGGATACCGGCGCGATCGGTGGCCAGGCCCATCAATCCGCCGAGGGCGTCGATCTCGCGGACCATGTGCCCCTTGCCGAGCCCGCCGATGGCGGGGTTGCAGGACATGCGTCCGATGGCCTCATATTGCATCGTCACCAGCGCCGTTCGCGCTGCGAGTCTCGACGCCGCCCAGGCCGCCTCCACCCCCGCATGACCGCCGCCGATGACGATGATGTCATATCGTTGCGACAAAGCTTTACCTCTTAACGCATCCCGGCCGACGCTTGTTGTCAAGGACGAATCGCAGGAGTCCCCTTGAGCCCAGCCCTACTGATCGCGCCATGCCGTGGGAATAGATTGATAATGAAATCCGGTCCCGAAAGCAATGGGGAAGCGTTTGA
>JADFMZ010000113.1 GCA_022563615.1 Planctomycetota bacterium | reverse complement strand
TGTCGATCCATGTGTCGCTGGCGAGCAACGCTTGCAGAGTAGAGCCAAGCATTGAGACTTCGTACTGAACAGCCTCCGATGCTTTCCTAAGCGTAGCATCCGTGTGGGCGATCCGCGTCACAGCAATTCTCCTCAGTTGCTCATAAGACGGTCAAACAAGCTCTGGCATATCGCGTCCAGCGACTTACGGTATTCTACGCAAATAGCGAAGCATGACCATTCGTCCGTCTCCGACGCGATGCCCATCGACATCCTCGAAAAGCGCATGCGCGATTGGATCACATCGCGCGGTGGGTAGACTGCGCCGGATTCGTTACGGCCCGCACGTTACCGAGCGGCACAAGCCGGGACAGTCTTCGATGCAGACCTCGTGCTCGCCCTCGGAGACATTGCTCCATCGAACGGTGGTTCTGCGGCGATCACCGATGGTGACCGTTTGGCTGTCCGTTTCATCCAGGACCAACGTCACTTCGCTGCCGGCGGCGCCTTGAGTTGTTATCGTGGCACGGATCACGTTACCTTCTCGCAAAGGTGAAATGGATCCAGACAGGCCGGACAGACACGATACGCGAAGGCGCCGGATTTCATCGCACGTGCCCGGACACCGTATGTTGTGGGCGGCGAACCCGGCGCAGATTTCATCAAAGTGCGGCGAGCCGTTGTCCAGATCGCCGTCATCGTCGTCCACGGTCAGAACCTCAACCGCCGTCCGCGGAGAGGCGCTGTTGCGTCCGCTGCCTCCCAACGTGATTTGAGACCAGTCGGTCAAGAGCTGCTGCGCCGTCTGCAGGCCCGTGCTTTGACCCAGTGATCCCTGCATTTCGAGTTTGATGTCCCACCAAACGCCGGCCAGCACCTGACCGCAATCATGGACTTCCCCAAAACAAGGATACCGCTTGTTCGCTCCGACAATATCGCGGACGAAGGTGCCGGGGCCGAAAAAATCACGACCCACGATGGGGTCGTCATATTGAAGCAGGACCACGGCATCTCCGAAGCCCTCTCCAAACGCACCCTGCCGCAAGCCCAGCACACTGACGACAAAATGGGCGTATTCATGTCCGATGACGGTGCTGAAGGCGGTGTTCACGCAGCCGGCGCCCGCGACAAAAAAGTTAATCGACGGGCCGATCGGCGTGAAGAACGCGTTGCACGTGGAGGCCTGATTGACCTGTGCGGTCAGCGCGATGTCGATCTCGGTAAATCCGGGCTGGCGATCCTTAAAGAAGTTGTGTGTGGCTGTTGTGTGAACAAACGTGTTGATTTGCGCGGTGGAAAACTCCGAAGGATTCGTATTGAAGTTGAAGTCGGCTGGACCGGGCGGGACTACGTTTTGAAACAGCGAGGGCAACACAGGACCAGCCGTATCCTGCACGTTGACAAATAGCCCCTGGAACTTGGCTTCGATCTTGACCACTCCCGCTTCGTTATTCTGCATTACGTACTGGCCGTTGCGATCGGTCACCGCCGAAGATCCGAATTCGCTGTTGAGTTGCAGATCGATCAGGTCGAGCGAAACCGGATTATTCAGAGGCGCATCGGGCAACGTGCCCGGCGACCCGAATCCGCTGACCCTTCCGGCAATGTCGTTGCCGCCGTGGTACACCTCACTTCGGACGTGGGCCAACGAACCGTCCGCCGCATTGACGAAAAAGGTGTATGCCTCAAAGTCGCCTGAGTCCGGGCGAACGCCGAGAAACTTCCAGGCGCGGATGGCGCGACTGCGTGCGAAGTTTGGTCCATCCTGGAAAACGACCAACTGGGCGGCGGACCATTGGGTCAGGCCGGCATACGGCGCCATGCGCCGCACCGTGGCCAGGGCCTCGGCTTCTCCGACACGATCGATTGCGAACCCGCCCTTCGGCCGTCGCACCAAACGCGCCGCCGCAAAAACCACGCGGCTGAGCCGATCCTCCCGAACGAGAAGTCGCGCGATCCCATACTCGACCGGCAAACCATCAAGAAACTGGCGATACGCAATCACGGTGCGACCGCTGACGCCGACCGCGTTTTCCCGCTCGATGCGCAGGTCCGGATCGGGCACGCCCAGCGCAGCCCCATGGTCCGAAAGCCAAGCTCGGGCAGCTTCGGCAGGCGTCGCGGCGGCGGTCATGGGCTTCCCGAAAAAAGCCACCGCGCCGTCCTCATCCATCAACGTGCTCAAACCCGGAAAGCGATCCTGCAGACCACCTACCGCAGCCGATGCGCTACCCTCCGCCTGCACGGAGTTTGGCATAACGCCAAGCCCAGCCGCCACCAGAACCCATCCCCAGGCGCACACGCGGGTCGGGAAAGAAAAACAAGACCATCTCATTTGCAGGAACCCCCTCGTGGTTGTGGTTATTGTATTGCGTCAACATCGCCCGGGTCGACCGGCCGAACCCCCCTGGTTGCCGCAAGGCCCGATATTGTTGGGACTACAGACCCAGGCAGCGCGCTGTTGCTGTCGGGCCACCATCGCCGGGGATCGTGGGCACCGCCAAGCCGACAACCTACAATGAGATAGAATACTGAATGTCGCTGGATCAGTCAATGTAGCGCTGGACGAGACGTGGGGTCGCTATCGTCGTCGGCGATGAAAGCCAAATGGGCGTCGCACCGTGGGGCGCCTCGTGTTGCCGACACGTTACACGCTTTGACGTGGTGCAACGGCGGTTGAACGGATACAACCTTAGAGCCTATCCCAAATAAGTGTGGCACGGGTTTGTAACCCGTGCGCTTCACCGGTTGAAAACCGGTACCACCGGTTGAAAACCGGTGCCACAAGGGTTAATGGAGTAGGCTCTTGGGCGGGTGAAGACGTATGATAGGCATGGGGCACACCACGGTACGACGCGCACGCCGTGGACAGGATGATCCATTGATGAAATGCCGCACGCTACTGATCGCGCTTTGGCTGCCGGGCAGTCTGTGGGCGATGGAGATCCAGGCTGTCCGAATCGACGGGTCGAGCCTGACGGGGCAGTGGATCGGTTGCGCCGATGGAGGTCCGATCACGCTGCGGACGACGGCTGGTTCGACGCCGCTTGCGCTCAGCGATCTGTCGATCGTGAAGTTTACGCGCGCAGCCGGCCGCCGCGATGCAACGGATCGAGCGAGCGCACCGGTTGTGTTCTACCTGAACGATGGCGGGCGGCTTCCAGGCCGGCTCGTAGGGTCCGCAGCCAACGCGCTGGTTTCCACGACGGTTCTTGGAGAGGCGGTGGAGCTTCCCTTCGACCGACTGGCCGGCGTTCGTGTCGGCGACGTCGGTGCATTTCCTCGATCGGCAGAGTTGTTCGACGCGGCGCTTGCGGACCGGCTGCCGGGCCGGGACGTTCTGGTCACTCGAAGTGCGGACAAGCCGCAGGTGCTTCCCGGGCGCCTCGTGGAACTCGGCCCGGAGCAAGGCTCGTTTGTCTTCGGCGATCGAACACGAACGTTGCAGACATCCAAAATCTTCGGCGTTGCCTTCGCCATCGGTTCCAGCGGGCCAGCCGACATCGGTACGACGTTTCAACTGTCCGACGGATCGCTGCTGGCTGGACGGATCCACGGCGCCGATGCAAACACCGTTCGCGTGGCGACCTCCATCGGTCTGACGGTGACGATCCCCCTGGGTGATCTTGAAGCGATACACATCCAAAGCGATCGGGTCGTGTACCTGAGCGACCTGCACGCGTCGCGCCTGCGCACCGAGGGTATGCTGCATCGCCCCTGGCCTGTGCGCATGGACGTCGGTGTCACCGGCAAACCGTTGAGCATCTCAGGACGCCGTTTCGACAAAGGAATCGGGTGCCACAGCTACACCGAACTGGTCTACTCGATCGACCAGGCCTATGAGTCCTTCGTCGCAACGATCGGCATCGACGATATCGTGCGCCCGCGCGGCAGCGTGGTTTTTCGCGTGATGGGGGATGGGAAGACGTTGTTCGACAGCGGCGCGGTCACCGGTCGAGATCACGCACGGGATGTGATCGTCGATGTTCGCGGTGTCAAGACCTTGACACTCATCGTGGACTACGGCCTGGATCTGGACCTTTCCGATCACGCCGTCTGGGGCGACGCAAGGCTCTTGAAACCCCGGTCCGGTGGGAAGACGAAGGTTCCCGGGGCCGAACCCGGATCGGTGCAGTGATTTCTCCGCAACCGCCCTATTTCCCTTTGCTTTGCCTGCCTCTGTGTCTGGTGGCGATCGCAGCGGCTGCCGACGGACGCATGGATTCCGACCTGGACCTGGTTCTGCGCGCGCAGGAAAGACGGATCGAGATTATCGAGCGCGTCTCGCCGAGCGTGGTTTGTATCTTTGATTCCAACGAACAGGGTGGCGGATCGGGCGTCATCATCGATCCCGACGGGTATGGTTTGACCAACTATCACGTGGTGGCCGGTATGTTGCGCACGCGCAAAGGGTTGGGCGGCCTGCCCGACCACCAACTGTATCCGCTCGAAGTTCTCGGAATCGACCCGACCGGCGACGTGGCGATGTTCCGCCTGACCGGGCGCGAGGTCTTCCCCTACGTCGAGCTGGGCGACTCGGACCAGGTTCGCGTCGGCGACATCGCCTACGTGCTCGGCAACGCCTTCATGTTGAGCGAGGATTACACGCCGACAGTCACGGTCGGGCTGGTCTCGGGCGTGCACCGCTATCAATGGGGCGTCGGCAACAACTTAGTCTACTCGGATTGCATTCAGACGGACGCCGCCGTCAATCCCGGAAACTCCGGCGGGCCGTTGTTCAACAAACGGGGAGAGGTGATCGGCATCAACGGGCGGATATCCATCAACACGCGCGGGAGGTACAACGTCGGACTGGGGTACGCGATTTCGTCCAATCAGATCAAGCGGTTCATCCCGGCTTTGCGGGCCGGTTTGCTGGCCAGGCACGGCACGCTGCAGGCGAAGGTGGAGTTTTACGAGGGCGTCGGCACCGTGTTCACGAGCGTGACCCCGGGGCAGGCCGCCGACAAGGCGGGTCTGATCGCAGGTGACAAACTCCTGTCATTCGACGGACTGTCAATCGTCTCCCGCAATCACTATGCAAGCCTGCTGGGAACCTACCCCGCCAACTGGCCGGTAACATTGCAACTCGAACGAAACGGGCAGCGAAAAGAAATCGTCGTGAGGCTCGATCCGATCGAGCCGAAGCTGCGCCATCCTTTCACCGTAACCCGACGGATCAATCAGCGCGAAGTTCAGCGCGTGCTGGGCCGCTTCGCGGAAATCGTGCGGGGCGATCGCACCTCCCCACATCCGACCGAATGGAAGTGGACGGTGGACCGGCGCTATCGTCCAGCCTCGGATGGAACGGTCAAGCCGCCGCAAAGGTTCGAGGTGTCCCAAGCGGCGGGTCAACCAGCCCGAATGCGGCGCATCTATGAGGACGGCTCTCACGGCGCAATCATCGAATATGACGCCCGTTCAGCCGTGCGGCATACGTCTCGAGCGGGTGAGTCCTTTGTGCTGGCCCCTGATGACGCGATGATTCTCGGCGCCTTGCATTTGATTCAGGACAAGCTCTTGACGCCGCCTGAGGAGGAAACCCTTGCCGACGTGGTTCATGCGGGCAGCGCCGGCTTCCAACGCGCCCAAGAGTCGCGCCTACTTGAGGTGATCGCCTGGCCGATGGGCGATGAGACGATTGTAAGGTTTGGGTTTGACACCGAAACCGGCCGGCTGATGCGCGCGGTCGTGAGGGACCGTGCGTCCGGGACGGAGGCTACCCTTATCTTCGGGGACTATCGTGATATCGGCGGCCTGCTTTTTCCATGCACCCTGGAGGTGGAAGCATCCGGTTACGCCTATCAGGACACGCTCGGAAACTGGGAGTTGTCACCTTGAAGTCGGCCCTGGCCATAGTTCTGGCTATGATCGTGACGGGTTGGTGCCAGCGCGCATCGGGCGGCGGGTTTGATCGGGCGATCGAGTCCGCCCTGCCCCGCGTCGTCAAGCTGTACGGCCTCGGTGTCGGTCTCGAAGCAGGCTACGGTACGGGCGTGATCCTCTCGGAAGAAGGTCTCGTCGTGACCGTGTTCTCATTACTCATCGACGCGCGTCGCGTCCGCGCCGTTGCCCCGGACGGCCGAACCTACGAAGCCCGCGTGCTCGCACGCGACTATGCCAGACAGCTCGCCCTGCTTCAACTTCAAAGCCCTACCCAGGACGCGCAACCCGTTGGTCCTTTCTCCTTCTTCGATCTTGCGTGTGATTCAGACGAAAGGGAGCACCGCGAATCGACGGCTTCGCTCCGACCGGGGGACTGGGTCGTAGCCGTCGGCAATGCCTTCAAAGTGGCCGACGGCGCGGAACCAGCCTCGATCGCGCACGGCGTCTTTTCCACCCGAACGCGCCTCGACGCCCGCCGCCGCATCAAGGATTTTCCGTACACCGGTGATGTGTTGGTGATCGACGCGATCACGAGCAACCCCGGCGCGCCCGGCGGTGCGTTGGTCGATCTGGAGGGCCGACTGGTGGGCATGATCGGCCGGCAGGTTACCTCCAACCTGACGCACACCCACTTCAACTATGCGATTCCGAGCGACGTATTGTGCGACTTCCTTCAGGACGCGACCTCCGATTCCACGAGCGATCCGATGCAAACCGCAGGCTTGATCCCGCGCGGACGTATGGGGCGCGACGAGTCGGAGAAATCATTCGACCCCGGCATCCGACTCAGCAAGGCCGGCTACCGAACCATCCTGCCCTTTGTCGAACGGGTCCGGCGCAACTCGCCCGCCGCCCGCGCCGGCGTGCGCAAAGATGACCTCATTCTTGCCGTCAACGGGAAGAACGTGGCGGATGTCAAGGAATACGAGTCGCGCCTTCGCGCGCTGCTGCCGGGTGAGCCCGTTACGCTGGTGATTCGACGTGGGCGAACGATCCTGACGACAGAACTTGTCGACCCGGAAACGTCGAAAGATCAAGATGTGAAAACGTCGAAAGATCGAGACGTCGGAACATCGAAACCGGAGGGCAAACCGTAATGGGTGCGCGATCGTCTTGCGATTTCCCGATCCCCGGAAGGGATCTTAGGATACGCTCGAACATAACTGAGCCGCGGGCTTCAGCCCGCGCGAAACGCCGAAGCACGAAGATGATCCACAAGGGTGACTTGAACCTCCTTTCAAGGTTGGGTTCCCGTGGGGCGCGCCGATCCACTCCCCTGCTGCTCGTGAGTCTGGCGGCGTGGCTGGTGTTGATCCCCTTACGCGCAGCGCCGGCCGGCGACATCGCCGCAGGCGACGCCGACCTCGAAGTTCTTCGCGCCAGCCAGGAGGTGTTCCGGGCGGTCATCCAGAATCTTCGTCCCTCTCTGGTGCGCATTGAAACCGTGGGCGGCACACAGCCCGGGTCGGTCGCGCCGCGGGCTGCGACCGGCGACGACGATGCTTCGGCCCCCCAACAGGATCCCAATCCTTTTTTCGTCGATACGCTCGGATCCCGGTTCGTGGTGGCTGACGGTCCGTCAACCGGGATCGTCTATTCGAGTGACGGATACATCATCACCAGCAGCTTCAACTTCGTTCGTAGGCCGGCCTTGATCTCGGTGTTGCTGGCGGACGGACGGCGATTGGCCGCGGATCTCATCGCCCGGGATCAAGTGCGCAAGATCGCCCTGTTGAAAGTTGATGCGGTGGACCTGACCCCGCCGCAATGGGCGCCTCTGAGCGAGATCCGCATCGGGCAATACGCCGTCGCGCTGGGCTTGGCGCTAAGCCCAAAGGATCCATCGATCACCGTCGGAACGCTCAGCGCGTTGAATCGAATGCGCGGGTATGCGGTCCAGACGGATGCGAAACTCAGTCCCGCCAACTACGGCGGCCCCCTCTGCGACATCCACGGAAGGGTGATCGGGATCACTGTTCCGATGGCGCAGCGACCGGGAGAGTTGGCCGGCGTGGAGCTTTATGATTCCGGCATCGGGTTTGCCGTGCCCAAGGGACACGTCGACGCCATTGTGGACGTGCTCAAAACCGGTCGCTCGTTGTATCGGGGCTGGTTGGGCATCCAGGTGAATGCCCGTCGATCCTCGGACGCCCTGATGATCCTGAATGTGGCGGACCCGTCTCCAATGCGCGAGGCCGGCATCAGGCCGGGAGACCTCATCCGGGCGGCGGACGGCCGACGAATCCGCCATTTCGGACATCTCGTGCAAACGCTGTACATGATTCCAGCCGGTGAGCCGGTCTACCTTTGTCTGGAGCGCGACGGACACCTGTGGGAGGCGGAGATCAAGATGGCCCATAGCGGCGATCTCGGACCACTGCCCGAACTGGAAGAGTCGTTTGATCCATCCAACCCGTTTCCCGCGCCGGATGATGAATAGCCCAGAGGTGGGCGCGTTCTGGGGAGACGTAAAGATCATCTTTGTGCTACCCCACGGCTCGCCGGCCAGAAAGAAGTTGCGCCGTCTCACTGAGCCACCCGGCGGATGCCTACAAGAGCGCGATCGTCCACCCGAAGGATCCTGAGAACCAAGACTGCAATTAGAGAAAAAACGACAATTTTCTTTGACGATCGACTTGACAAACATCGTGGAATGTGCGATACTTCTTAGTGTTATAAGCCCTGACCGGGCGTTTTGCGCCTACGTCAGCTATTACTACTCCTTTTCGGGGCTTTGTCCCGTTAAGTATTATAATCCTAGGAGGCACTGCGTTGCGGTGCCTCCTATTTTCATGCCACCTGCGATACCGTCCGAGAAGTGGGCCTTTGGAGGGATTTGCAATTAAGCG
>JADFMZ010000112.1 GCA_022563615.1 Planctomycetota bacterium | reverse complement strand
GGCTTGCTCAGCACACGATAGAAGCAGAACACAAGCAAGCCTGTTACGAACCCGATCGAGCTGAGCATAATGATCCAACCGGCGACGGTCATGGGGCAGCCTCCAGGGGTGTGGACTCATCGTCCTCCAATCCTTGCCTGCCCCACCGTTTGCTGGCGATATTGATGAGGATCGTGAGAAACACAGCCACGGCTACAATCAACAGCATGGACAACCGGGGGACCGTCTCATCGCGAAGAAGCTGGACCTGCCCGGGAAGATTCTGCCAGCACCACGCAATGAAGATAATGAGCAGGTACGTCGGCGAAATGTACTTGATGACGAATTTCCAGATTCGCGGGATTTTCAACTCGGCCCCGCGCATCGCTTCATTATAGCCACGCTCGACACCGAAGACCCATGAAAACAGGATGACCTCGAACATTGCCAGAACGAAGATCAACGCCGTCCCCACCCAAAAATCAATGGTACTCAGCGCCGTGCTTCCGGCGCTGAACCAAAGGATAAAACTGGATCCAAAAAGTGTAATGAGCCCGAGCAGGGTGACCGAAGCGCGTCGTCCGATTCCCAATCCCTCTTCAAGAAAGGCGATGGCGGGCTGAAGCATCGACAACGAACTCGTGATTGCCGCGAGAAACAGCATGAAGAACCAGAGGAAACCGAACACCCTCCCCAGGGGCATGTACTCGAAAACGACCGGCAACGTGTTGAATCCCAGGCCGAACGTTCCACCGGCGACACCGGTAGCAACACCGGCCACTCCGAGAAACACAAACGCAGCCGGAATGGTGATCAGCCCGCCCAAGCACACCTCGAAGAACTCGTTCGTCGACGCCGCCGTCAAGCCCGAAAGAACGACGTCATCGTTCCTTTTCATATAGCTTGAATAATTGATGATGATGCCGAAGCCCACCGACAGGCTGAAGAAGATTTGCCCGGTCGCCGCCAGCCACGTTTGCGGGTTGAGAAGCGCCGCATACCAAGGCTCGCCTTCGCCGGACTGCGGGTTCCACATGAAGCCGAGCCCGTTGAGCACGTTCTGATCCGGCTTGGACGCGTCCGGGGTTCCCAGGGTCAGGACACGAATCAATACGATCACGGCGCACACGGCCATGATGGGCATCGCTCGAATGCAAAACGCCTCGATGCCCTTCGAGACGCCGCGAAAGATGAGAAAGAAGTTCACGGTGAAGGTGATGAGGGCGAAGTAGACCAGCGGGTGAGCGCCTCCCTCGAACAGCGCGCCGTCGGCCGCGTTTCCAACGAACCGGTTGAAGAACGTGATGCTCTTCTGCGCATACTCGGCCGGATCCTGTCCCAGGTCGATCGTTCCGGTCAGATAGGACCAGGCATACCCCAGGCACCATGCCTCGATGAGCACGTAATACATGTAGATCATGAGCGGGATCAGCACGCCGAGTACGCCGATGTATCGATATCCCGAACGCCCGCCGAGCACGCCGAAGATCGCCGGGGCCGAGTTGTAGCCCTTTCGACCGCCGAAGCGGCCCATCGCCCATTCCGCCCAGCAGATCGGAATCGCCACCAGGAGCAGCGCGATAAAGTAGGGAATCATGAACACGCCCCCGCCGTTCCGCGCCGCCTCGCCGGGAAAGCGAAGGAAGTTGCCCAGCCCGACCGCCGATCCGGCGACGGCCAGTATGACCCCCATCCGGGTGCCCCATTGCTCTTTCGGTCGTGCCATAACGCCTGATGCTCCGATGGACTCCCGCCGGCTCTTGCAGCCAAGGGCAACACTTGTCTTGTGGGCCGACAGTCGCCAAGGGGAAGCGAGCCTCCCAACCGCTGAAGGCGGGATTCTACACGATCGGTTCTTCGCTTGGCAATGCTTGCTTCATTCTCTTGCACCTACTATCTTCGCCGCATCTAGCGCGGAGCCTCAATGCCTGACTTGGAACAACTCACAGCAGACATGGTGGCCTGGGTCTGGGCTACTCCGTTGTTTTTCATGCTCCTGGGCTGCGGACTGATCTTCTCGATCGCGTCCAAGTTCGTTCAGTGGCGCATTTTGACTCACGGATACGCCTGCATCCGTGGTCACTATGACCAACCCGGCGACACCGGGCACATCAATCACTTCCAGGCGCTTTGCGCCGCGCTGTCCGCGACGATCGGGCTGGGCAACATTGCCGGTGTTGCGGTAGCTGTCTCACTCGGCGGGCCCGGCGCCATCTTCTGGATGTGGGTGGTCGGCCTGTTGGGCATGGCCCTGAAATTCATGGAATGCACGCTCGCCGTGATGTACCGCGACGTGCGCGAGGTTCCCGATCCCAGTGCTCCCGCTCTGACGGAAGCTGACGCAGAGGGCGGCGCCCTGGAATATCAAAATGAGGGGGCAACATTAACGGAAATCGGGGCTTCGCGCAGGCTGAAGCCTGCGGCTCAGACGCGAACCGAAGTTCGTGGCGGGCCTATGTGGTACATGCAAAAGGCGCTGGTCGATCCGTTGCGGCGGCGAGGCAATCCGCTTTGGGTGCTGTTTAAGATCCTCGCGATCGCATTCGCCATTTCAACCGTGCTCAACTCCTTCGGCGGCGGCAACATGTTTCAAGGGTGGAACGTCGCCGATATGCTCAGCAAGCACTTTTCCGTGCCCGTCTACCTTTCCGCCGTCATCGTATCGTTCCTGGTAGCGATCGTGATCATCGGCGGGATCCGGCGCATCGGTCAGGTGGCCTCCACGCTCGTCCCCTTCATGTGCGTCGTATACGTTTCCGGTGCGCTCTACGTGGTGATCCTGCACGCCGCAGAAGTTCCGAAGTATCTTGCTCTGATTGTCACCTCCGCGTTTACGCCCATGGCTGAAACGGGCGCGTGTGCGGGGGTGTCGGTGTGGATCGCGTTCACGTGGGGGTTGAAGCGGGCGTGCTTTTCAAACGAAGCGGGCGAGGGATCGGCAGCCATGGCCCACGCCGCCGCCAAGACGAATGAGCCCATCCGCGAGGGAGTGGTCGCCGGGATCGGTCCGTTTGTAGACACGTTGATCATCTGCACGATGACCGCCCTCGTTCTTCTGACCAGCGGCGCCTGGCAACGACCAGCCGTAGGAACAATTACCTCGATCCAAGGACAGACGGCCAGAGTCGCCCTTGGCGAACCACCGCCGGACAACATGGTCGGGCTTTACGTGAGCCGTATCGAAGCCGACCACAACAAAACGCTGGCCATCCACGTCGTGCGCAACCCTTCTGAGCAGTTGGTGACCGTGTCGGTCCCGATCCACGCTGTCGAGAAACGGGAGGGTGAGGGATGGGCCGCCTTGCAAACCGTTCTGCTTGATCTTTCCCAGCTTTCGGCTGAAGAACGATCGAAAGTCGCCCTGGATCAGCCGGTGCACCTCGACATCACCGGCGCGGAACTGACCGGCTTCGCCTTCGATACGACGATCGTCGGGTTCGGCAGGTATATGGTCACCCTTGGAGTCTGCCTCTTCGGTTTCAGCACGATGATCAGTTGGAGTTATTACGGTGAGAAGGGGGCGGAGTATCTGCTTGGGACCAAGGCCATTCTTCCTTACAAGTTCATGTTTATCATCTTCGTCTTCCTCGGCATGGTGTTGCCGAAATTCCAGACCGTCTACGACTTTTCCGACACCACGACCGGGATGATGGTTTTGTGCAACCTGCCGGCTGTGCTCATTCTCTCGCCGGTGGTGATTCGAGCAGCCAAGGACTACTTCCGCCGCCTGGATGCCGGTGAAATGTCGCGCCGATCTTGAGTCGGTCGCATGGATCGATTCATTGAGTCAAAGCGCGTTGGGAGCGTCTTCTACAACGTTCTCACTTATTGTGTGTCACCATTTCAGGTAAATCGCCCGGTAAAAGCGGTCGTTGGATCGCTACAGAAAAATAGAGCTTGCTCTATCGGCGGTCCTTCTCTTGCCTGCTTCTGTTGAGTAACGCGGCGGGATCGTTCGCCATCCGCTCCAGAGCCTTGCCGCAGCGCCGACATTGAAGATCCTCCTCGGCATCGACCCAGGGTCCGTCAGGCAGGCGCCAGTGTGCTGGAGTGGCTACACCGCCTTCGCCCTCGGCGAACCGCACAGCCACCTCGTAGCGGCCATGCACAGGGCACTCGTAATCGGTGACGGGAAACGCTGTTTGCCCGCACATCCAGCAGGGCCTCGGCTTCACCTGCCCCAGGGATTGAAAAAAATGCCCGCCTTCGCAGCGCCAGTCCAACTCGACATCACGTATCGTGCGAACGATAACCGCAACGGGTTCGTCTCGATGCCAGATCCGCCAGGCGACCAACAGAAAGGCTGCGGCGGCAACGGCCACCACCAGGCTGACCGTGGCGGCGCGAGTAGGCATACGCCGCCTGACGATGCGCACCGTACGCCGCCGGCGGGGCGGCGTAACCGATCGCCCTGGAATACCTGAGGGAGACACTACTGTGCCGGAAGCGGCCCGGTCCACCAATACAGGTGATCCCTGGCGAAGGAGTAGTGAAACTGTTTGAGCGGCGAGCAGAGTGTGCACCCGCCTGCAGCACAGTTATCGTAAAACTTGCGAATGGGGGATCGCAGGATGTCCGTCGTTTTGACACCTCGCACAACGCCGGTCAACGTAAGCATGTTGATCCCGTGGCTATGGCGCGTGGTGACCCAGGGGTTAGCCGGCAACCCAGAGTACGGGTCGAAGCCATCGGTCCACGCCATCATGCTGCGGTTTCGACGGGGGCCCTGCAACGGCCCAGATCGAGATCGTCGAGGCAGCCGATCGGGGCCCAGGTCAGCCACCAAAATCGTGTCGTGCGGGCGCTTCGGCTGATAGCGGTCGGCATGCGCCAGGTATCCATTCCCAACACTCAGGATGAAGCTGTTCATACCATAACTGGAAAAGTCGGCCACGCTTGGATCTCGCAACTGCGTGCGATCGTCGGCCAATCGATAGCGATACGGATCTTCGGGGCAACTCAGCACCAAGGGATCGGGAAGGTAGGTGGGATAGAGTTTGGCGAACCACGCTTCGTTTTCGGGTCGGCCACTTGCCACGCCGCTTGATCCACCCGGAACGGGGATCCAGCCGTCGTTTTCGATTCGGTACATGGTCAGGCTGCGATACAACTCACGCAGGTTGGATCGACAGGCTGTAGACGACGCCAGCTCCATCGAACGCTTGAGCGAAGGTAGGAGCATCGAGATCAGCAGACCGATCAGCGCAATGACGACCAGCAACTCGATCAGGGTGTACGCTCGTCGTCGAGCCACGGCGTGGCTCTTGATTGCCGCCCGAGTTGGAGTTAGTCCATCGTGCATGGCCTACCTAGACCAAATAGATTAACCACATTCCGCTTAAAACACAATACTTTCGTCAAAAATCGTCGGGGCAAATGGCCACGCCCGTGCCGGATTGCCAATGGACGCACTTTCGACTAAGCTCCCTGTAATACCCATGACGCGTGGTTCCAATCGCCCGATCGCTCTAGGAGGCCATCCAGGACGCCTATTGCCGGAACAAATAAAGCTGGAGTTAGCAAATGAAATCCCTACGTGATCGAATCGGGGACGAGCTCCTGCCGTACGTCGAGCGTCCAGGCCAATACATCGGCGGCGAGCTGAACCAGCTTCCCGCCGAGGGCGACTGGCAGCGTGCTCGGGTCCGCGTCGCCGTCGCCTTTCCCGACACTTACACCATCGGCATGAGCCACCTGGGCTGCCAGATTCTTTACTGGCTCATCAATCACACGCCACGATGTTGCGCCGAGCGCGTGTACTGCCCGTGGGGAGACGCCGAATCGATCATGCGAAACCGGCGCATTCCCCTGTTCACTTGGGACACGCGCCAGACGGTTGCTTCGGCGGACATCCTGGCCGTTTCGTTGCAGTATGAGATGTCCTTTACCAGCGTGCTACAGATTCTTGACCTGGCGGGCCTCCCGCTTCGTTCCGAGGACCGCGACGATAGCCACCCGCTGGTAATCGCCGGCGGTCCACAGGCTGACAACCCTGAGCCGATGGCGCCGTTTCTGGATCTGGTGGTCCTGGGTGACGGCGAGGCGTCCATGGCGGCGATCCTGGAAGCCTGCCTGGAGATGAAGGACGGAGGCGTGCCGCGCCGTGACATGATCCGGGAGATGGCGCGACGCTTCGAGTGGGCCTACGCGCCCTCGCTCTACGACGTGTCCTATCACTCCAACGGGACGGTGCGTTCCATACAAGCACAGGATCCAAAGTTGCCGTCGCGCATCGAGCGATGCCAGACGAGCGATCTGAACGAAGCCCCGTTTCCCGTCAAACCCCTGGTGCCCCATGTTGAGGTCGTGCATGATCGCTTCGCCATCGAGATCATGCGCGGCTGCCCCCAGCGTTGCCGTTTCTGCCACGCGGGCTACACCAAGCGGCCCCTGCGCGTCCGGTCCGTGGACAAGATTCTGGACATGGCTGAGCAGATGTACCGGGCCACCGGCATGGAAGAGTTCGGCCTGTTATCGCTTTCGACCTCGGATTACCCTCACCTTCGCGAGCTGGCTGAACGGGCCAACAAGCAATTCGCGCCCCGACACGTCAACATCTCCATGCCTTCACTTCGCGTGGACAAGATGCTGCAAGACATCCCCTGGATGGCCAGTTCGGTTCGCAAGGGCGGGTTGACGATAGCCGTCGAGGCGGCCAACGACGACATGCGCGCCGCCATCCGCAAGCTTGTAACCGACGGTGACCTGCTGGACGGCGTCAAGGAGGCCTACCGGGCGGGCTGGCGGTCGATCAAGCTTTATTTCATGTGCGGGTTCCCCGGCGAACGTCCAACAGATATCGACGGCATCGTCCATCTGTCTCGGCGCGTATCCGAGGCCCGGCGCGAACTGGGCCTAGGGCCTGCCAAAGTCAACGCAGCCGTCGGCTGGCTCGTACCCAAGCCCTACACGCCGTTTCAGTGGACGGCCCAGCCCACGGCGGAATACTTTCGCGAGGCCCGCCGGCAAATGATCGCCCTGCTCAACAGTTCGCGCAAGAAACGCGGCCCCCTGAAGATCACAACCCACAACGTCGACCGCTCCATTCTCGAAGCGGTGTTCGCCCGAGGCGATCGAAAGCTGGCCGACGTGATCGAGCACGCCTACAGAGCCGGCGCCCGGTTTGATGGATGGGACGAATGTTTCAAAGTGGAACTGTGGAACCGGGCGTTCGAAGCCACCGGCATCGACCCGGCCTGGTACGCCCATCGCGAGCGGAGTTACGACGAGATCTTCCCCTGGGACCACCTGCACGGCGGCGCTCCGACGGACTACCTCGCCCGACAGTATGACGAGGTCTTCACTCAAATCGGCCTGTCAAAGCCGGAACCCGAACTGCTGGCGGTCTAGTGCGCGATAACCTAGCCGGCGGGACGCTCGCGGAGTCGAGTTGACCGGCGCTACCGGTTTTGGCACGATAGTCGGCCTATGATACCAGTGAGGTCTTCAGATACTTTCAAGAACCTCGTCCGGGAAGAGGGGAATCCAATAGCCGCGAGCGCTAGCCAGCGTATCGCAAAGAGAATCTTTGCGGTCCAACCCCGGGGGTCGGACTCGGTCGTAGGTCTTGCAGTGGAGTTGTCACATTCATGATCAAAGCCGTTGACTTGCGAAAAGGCAGAACCATCCTGCACCAGGGCCAACTCGCCGTCGTCCACGAGGCGTCGCACGTGGCAAAGGGAAACAAACGCAGCTACATGCAGACCAAGATCAAGATTCTCAAGAGCGGCAACATCACCGAAGTGCGCTTCCGGGTGGACGACTTAATTGAAGTGCCCTTCGTCGAATCCAAAGATTACGAATACCTCTATCGAGAGGGCGAGCATTACGTCGTGATGGACCTGGAAACCTATGACCAGATTCGGGTCAGCAGCGACGTCGTGGGTGATGCAGCCCAATGGCTTCGACCGAACGAAAAAGTGGCTTGTCAGTTTTATGACGAGCAGATGGTTGCGTTCGATCTACCACACGTCGTTGTGTTGGAGGTGACCGAGACGCCTCCGGTCGTCAAAGGAGCGACAGCCACCAACCAGCCCAAGGACGCCATCCTGGAGACGGGAACCAGGATTCGCGTTCCGGCGTTTATCGAACCGGGCGAGCGCGTCTGTGTCGACACACGCACCGGGCAGTACATCGAGCGGGCCAAGTAACTGAATCGGGGATTCGGCTCCGCGATTCCCGCTCCAACCGGGGTTATCGGGTGCTCTTGATTCATGCTACCGACGACGCGAGTCAACCTCCTGGAATTAAGGGGCGCGAACCTGGGCAATCGTCGCCTTCCATGCCGATGATCGCCATACTCGACCTCGGGGCTTAAGCCATGGCTTCGGTCGGTTCGTACCGGCAAAGTTGCATGGGCTGATAACAGGGGGACAGCGGGTCCAATGAAAGGGAACATCGGCTCGGGTGCTGGTCAGGCAATCCATCTACGGATTGCCCTATGGGTCGGAGTGTGGATCTCGGCTACGACCGGGATGGTATCCGCAGAGAACACGCCGCTGAAAACGGTACGGGTCGTTTCCGGCCTGCTCCGCCCCGTCTTTGTCACCTTCGCCCCCGGCGATTTTGACCGGATCTTCATTGTCCAGAAGACGGGGCAGATTCGAGTGGTGCAGGCGGGAAAGCTTCTGGATGACCCGTTTCTCGATCTGAGTGAACGGGTTTCCGGCACCACCGAGCAGGGGCTGCTGGGGCTCGCTTTTCATCCCAACTACAACGGCGATTCGCAGTGCCCGGGCTTC
>JADFMZ010000438.1 GCA_022563615.1 Planctomycetota bacterium | reverse complement strand
ATTAAAGTAGGGCGCCATAGCGCGCATCTATTTCTTGGGATTGGTATTAGACCGTCTAACAAAACGTGTTTCGAAGCGCCCACGACACTCCGAAGTTCGCGCAGGCTGAAGCCTGCGGCTCGGTTTTGTTAGAAACTCTTAGGCTCTACGCGGAGCTAGGTTTTGATCCGGCGGCGAGCCTCTTGCGCAAATAACGGGCCCGCTCCACGCCGCGCTCATCCTCATCCATGCTCCTGCCGTGGATCTTCTGCAGATGTGCCGGTTGCGTGTGCAAGAACAATTCGTTGAGCATTGGAATGTCAAACCGATCGAATCGGCCCATGTGGATACCCATGCGGATCGGGGAAAGCAGGCTCTGGGTTTCCCCGCTGCTGATGCTGCGGGTGTGGCAGAGGATGCCGTAGGCCCTCCAGATCTTGTCATCGAGATAATCGCTGCGACGCTTGGCGAGTGAGGCCCGAGCGGCCAGTTCATACTCGACGATCTTGGGAATGATCGAT
Source organism: Planctomycetota bacterium (assembly GCA_022563615.1). GTDB lineage: Bacteria > Planctomycetota > Phycisphaerae > UBA1845 > UBA1845 > JADFMZ01. Next base: position 2,050 of record JADFMZ010000438.1, on the reverse strand, counting down.
CCGGTGAAGGTCTGAATGATCTCCTCCTCCGATTTGCCCAAAGTCGTTTGATTGGAAATCTGATACAGATCGCCGACGGTATCGGTTCCCTCACCGTACAATCCGCGCACCGCCAGCCGAAGATCCCGCGCGGCTCGAGCCACGCGTTCAATCTCTTTGGTGAGTTTCAGCGCCGGCAGATGCAGCATGACCGATACGCGGATGCCCGTGCCGACGTTGGTGGGACAGGCGGTCAGATATCCCAACTGGCGATCAAAGGCATAGGCCACGCGCTGCGACAGAAGGTCGTCGATACGGTTCGCCTCCTCCCACAGCTCGTCAAGCTGCATTCCGCTGCGAAGCACCTGGATGCGAAGATGGTCTTCTTCGTTGATCATCAGGGCCTGCGTTTCCGTCGGCGAAATGCTGACGCCACGACTGCCTTCCCCGGCAGCGTGCTGGCGGCTGATGAGATGACGCTCGACGAGCACCTCGCGATCAATCTCGTCCGTGTCGGCCATGTCGACGAGAAGGGCGTCGGCGCCGAAGGGGCTGCTGGCGATTTCCTCGGTGAGGCGACGGAAGACTTCCGTCCGCTCGGTGGAACTTGCGGTGGAAAGGAAGGGTTGTTCCGCCAGGTTTCGGGCTAGTCGGATGCGTGAGGAAAGAACGACGTCGGACATCGGCCCCTCCCCGCGAAGCCACTCTCCGGTAGTGCGGGTCAGATCATCCAGGGTGACCGTCATGGATCCTCCAGCGTGCGAATTTGGTCGCGGACCCGGGCCGCCTCCTCATACTTTTCGCAATCAAGGGCGTCCTGCAACTCGCGCCGCAGGCGGACCATTCCGGTCTGACGGCGCACGGTCTCTTCGGCGGTCACGGGCACTTTCCCCACGTGATGCGCACCGCCCTCATGGGCCCGCTCGATCAGGGGCATCAACACGGATTGGAACACTTTGTAGTCTTCCGGGCATCCGAGCTGACCTTTGGTTTGAAACTCGCGGAACGTCAACCCACATTTTGGACAGGACAGCTCATCCCCGCCGCCGAGCCCTGTTTTTTGCTTGATAAACTGCTTGAGGATTTCGTTGGTGGTATGATGTTGCTTGACGATCACGCCTTCCTTTACGGCGCATTCCTCACACAGGTGTCGCTCGCGCTTCTGCGGCATGGTGTCCGTAATGTGAACCGTCGCTCTTGCTTCGTTGCAATGCTGACAAACCAAGCTCATCGCTCAATCGCCCCTTCAATTTTCGAGGAAATCATCCATCCATTCTACGGATCGCCGTATTCATCGTCAATTCGCGGTCCTTTCTTGGATGTTCGATCGGGTCCGTCACCTCGAAACCCGCTACGCAGCCCGGAGCCTCGGTCACTTCGATACGTCTCAGCGTATTGAGCCCGAGCGTGTGCATTTGTTCGAACACATAGCGAGCCACGACCTCCGCAGTCGGGTTCCGCCCCGCCAGTCCCGGATGGGAGTTCAAGTCCGTCTGATGCAGCCCGGCGAGAACCGTTTCAAGGGTCGATCGCGCAACGTCGAAATCGATGACCATGGCTGATTCGTCCAGCTCATCACGGCTGAATAACGCCTGGATACGCCAATCGTGACTGTGTGGTGGTTCCAGGACGCCGTCGGGTAAGCGCACTCGATGCATTGCTGAGAATCCCGCCTCGATGGTCACCGTGTACATGTTCCGTTACCCCGCGCCGAGCCATACCCCCGGTGGACCGCTGCGGGTTCATCGGGCGCATGGGAAAAGATCGGGAACGCCGCCCGGAATCGAGGCCTGTCCTTACATAGGAGGCTACAGACCACATGCTGCAGGCTGCAGACTACAGACTACAGGCTTCAGGCTCCGGACTACAGACCACAACCCACAGACTACAGACCACAAACTACAGACTACAGGCTGCGGGCTACAGAAAACAACCTGCAAGACTGACTTCCGATACGCTCCTCGACATCCAGGACTGGAGAATAGAAGCCGACCGAAGTCCGGTCAAACCCTCGCCGGGGGCTAGTCAAACCCCCGCTGGGGGCGGTCAAACCCCCGCTGGGGGCGGTCAA
>JADFMZ010000111.1 GCA_022563615.1 Planctomycetota bacterium | reverse complement strand
CGTCGCCCGTAGTCTGCGAGCAGGGCGCGGGCGCCGTCCATTTGCCGCTGGGCTTCGGTGAGGCAGGTCCATACTTCATCGATGTAGCCGTCGGCGGAGGCGGACCAGGCCCGGTTGATGTTGCGTTCCGCTCCGGCAAACTCGGTCATCAGTTCGGCATAGGCCTGCAAACCGTAGAGAGGGATCAGCGATTCCCGCGCCTCGACAAACCCGGTCAGGCGGCTCGCCAGTTCTTCGTCGATACGCGTGTGCACGTCGTGAACCGCGATGGTCTCTCGATGCGCGATCATCTGCGCCAACAGCGCGACCAGGTTGTGCAGGGCGTCTTCCATAATTTTGAGATTGGCTTCGAGCTTGTGGGGGTGTGCCCGCAATCCCCGGTCACTGACGCGAAGCAGGATGACCCCGACTACGCCGATCAGAAAACTCGGCGCGTACCAGGACCATTCCACCGTTTCCCACTGTAGCTCTGCCGAGTCGCCGCGGCGCACCGAGACAAAGGCCGCCGCGAAAAAACCCGCCAATAGTAGAACCAATCCTAACTTTCTCATTGCACGCTCACCCACCGGACCCCCAAAAGGCCGCATAGCCTGCGTTGCCCAGTCCCACCAGCGCTTCGCCGACGATCAAGCCGGCGGCGATCGGAATGCCTACGTCCTCAGCGAACCCGACCCCTTTTGTTTTTTCGACGGCGATCCGTCCGAGGCAGCCGAGGGCGTAGGTCAGAACGATATCGAAGGGCATGTAAAAGCCAAGCCCGATCATCACGCCGACCCCTCCAAGTCCGCTAAAGGCCAGCAGCGCGCCAAGACCCGCGCCGGCGGCGTAGCGCCAAGTCGGCGCTTGGTCATCAATCAGGCCGTTGATCATGCTGGCCAGCGCCGCCCCCTGGGGCGCCGGAAGTTTTTCGCTTCCGAGCACTCGCGTATCGTGCAGCACGAAGATCAGCATGATAATGAGAATCGGCCCGAGCCAGGTTGCCAGGAACTGGCCGATCTGTTGTTTCCGAGGGCTGGCCCCAACCAGGTACCCTGCCTTGAGGTCGAGCATCATGTCGCCGGCCTGGGAGATGGCTACGCAAATTGCGGCGCCGACCATCACGGAACTGATGATGGTGGCTGTGCTGCTCATGCCGCTGCTGACCAGGATCAGGATCGTCACCGCGATCAGCGTCATGCCCGACATCGGGGACCAGTTCGTTCGCCCAAGCGACTCGGACACGATCACTCCGGCGATCCAGATCCAAAGCGTGCCCAGAAGTGCCATCAACGCCGCGCGCCAAAGCGCCATTTCCGACGCAGATTGATAAGCGATGGCCATCAGCGCGATCGCGCCAAAGACCATGACGGCATAGAGCAATCGGATCGGCATCTCGTCGGCGGCGCCGGCCCCGCCTGTCCGCTTGTCTCGCGCCGATTGTTGCATGGACCGGATCGCACTGCGCACCAGCGGGAACGCGGCCACAATCCCTCCAATAGCCGCGCCGATCAACATGCCGATGCCGGTGGGTCGAAACAGCTCCAAACGCAGGGTGTCAGGCACATCGGCGTCGGCGCTTTCAAGTTCAACATCCGAGGGCGCATCCACCGAAACCTGTGAGGCTGCTACGGGGTGAATCATCTCGCGCACTTCCGGGCCGCCGAACCAGCCCAGTAGCGGCGCCAGCACGAAGTAGCAAATGAACCCGCCGTACGCGAACACCATGCCGCCTCGACCCGAGAGAAAACCGACACCCACGGTCATCAGCGAAAGAAAAAACGTGATATTCAGATAGGAGGGTAAGCCCCATCGCTGGCCGAGGTGCGCCTGAGCGTGATCGCCGACCGTCACGATCATGATCGCGTAGAACGCTCCCGAAACAACCACACCCGACAGCAACAGCGCCGCCTTGCGCAGGCCAGCGCCGGGAGACTTCAGGATCGCCGCAGTCGCGATGCCGCCCGGGAAGGGCAGGCGGTTGAAGTCGATCATTTGCCTGCGAAGAGGAATGATAAAGGCCAGGCCGAGGATTCCCCCCGTGATGCACGCCAACACCATCAGCACTTTGCTGAACTCCGTCAGTGTGCCGTATTGCTCAGGGTTTTGATCCGCCAGAATAAAAAGCGCGGGGATGGAAAACATCATCCCGGCGGAGGCGCCGTTGACGGCTGACGCGATCGTCTGGTTGATGTTGTTTTCGACGATGCTGGTTCGCCGCATTACCCCGCGCAGGATGCCCCAGCCCAAGATGGCGGCCAGTTCGGAGCCTTCAATCGAGAACCCGAGCGTTAGAACGGCGTATCCGATCGAAAGCGTGATGATCGACCCGAGAAACCAGCCCACGATGATGGCCGGCCAGGTCAACTCCGGGTAGGGGCCGCGATGGATCACGCGCCCTTGTGAGTCCAACTCCTCCGGCACCGGCTTACTCTCCAAGAATACTTGCTACCTTCGGCACGCGAGCCAAGATAATCTTGGCTCTACCCCTCGCGCGCGAGCTAAGAGAATCTTTGCGTTACGCGCCGTCTTTCTCTCGAATGGCTTCCTACAGCGATTGCAATCGAACGGTCGTTTCGACTTCCCGGTCGTCACGAAGGTATATGACACGAACTTCGTCGCCCACCTTGAAGGTTTCCAGCGCGTCTTGCAGCCCGTATTGTCCGGTGATGGGGCGTCCGTCCACTTTGATGACGATGTCACCAAGCTGGAGAATACGACCTTCCCGGTTGACGATGGTCCCGCGCAGGCCGGAGGCGGAGGCGGCGCTGTCGTCCGGCACGTCGCGCAACAGCACGCCGTTACCAATGCCCAACTGCCGAGTGATGTTGTCGGGGACGACGATGACTCCGAGTCCGGGGCGAATCACTCGCCCGTAACGGATCAGGTCCGGCACGACACGGTTGACCGCGTCTACCGGAACCGCAAAGCCAATGCCTGCACTGGCGCCGGTGGGACTGGCGATTTGGGCATTGATTCCAATCAGCCGACCGGCGCTGTCCAGCAGCGGCCCGCCCGAGTTGCCTGGATTGATCGCAGCGTCGGTCTGAATCACGTCCTGGATCGGCCGGCCGGTCAGCGATGGAATCTCCCGCCCCAAGGCGCTGACCACGCCCGTAGTCAGGGTGTGATCCAAGCCGAAGGGGTTGCCGATGGCCATTACCTTCTGCCCGACCTGTAAGCCCTGCGACGTTCCGATCGGCAGCGGCTTGAGCTTTTCCGGCGGAGCATCGATCTTCAAGACCGCGATATCCTTGTCCGCAGCCTGGCCCACAAAACGAGCATCCCACTGGGATTGGTCAGCCAGGGTCACGACCCATTTTGTTCCTTCCTGAATCACATGCAGATTGGTGACGATGTGCCCGTCACGGTCATAAATGAACCCCGATCCCGTTCCCCGTGGGATCTCGAACACGTTCAGGCTAAACAAGCTGCGACGCAATGCACTGCTGGTGATGTAAACGACGGAGGGCGAGGCCTCGCGAAAAATATCGATCGTTCTCTGCTCGTCGGCATCCAGATCGCCCCGCTGCGTCACCGGTTGGGGTTCAGCCGTCGGATCATGCAGAGGCGAGGGCGAGGCGGGGCCGAAGGCCAACCACACCAGCAGGAACACGATCGACCAAATGCCCATCATCACCGTCCACCGCGACCGAGTCGGTCGAGCAGACGCACGCACTTCCTGCACGGGGCCGGAAGGAAAACGCTGATGTTCGTCGAGCAAGGTCATGATGCGTTCAGATTCAACACAAGGCGAGGCTTCCAGCCACGCCTGGGTTTCTGTTTCATATCGTACCTTACGTCCACGCTACGATGCTTTCATCAATGCGATGGTCACAGGTTGCCCCTGAATCTTTACGACTGACCGCGCGGATTCTCCCTCCAGCGCGTTCGCGGCGATATCGATCGACAGGGTTTCGCCGGCGACATAATCGCGGCATTGGTCGATTGCCTCTTTCAATTCCTTCGACTCCGTTACGAGGCTCAGGGTGATCCGATCGGCGATGTCCAGGCCCGCTTCTTTCCTTAAGTTCTGCACGTTGCGCACAATATCCCTGGCCAGGCCTTCATTCTTGAGCTGAGGCGTGAGCCGTTTGTCCAGCAACACGACCGTTTTCCCGTCCGCTGCGCCGGCCCAGCCCTCCGCGAACGATCGGACAATAGTCACCTCTTCGGAACCCACGGGGACCGGTTTGCCATCGACGTTGATCATCAGCGGCCGTCCTCCATGCAGCGTCTGTTGGGCTGTATGCCCGTCAAGCTGCTCAACAGCCTGCCGCGCCTCGGCTGCGTGACGACCGAACTTCGGGCCGATCGTCTTCATGTTCGCCTCAATGCGGAGGTCCATCAGATCGCTCGCGCTGTCGCGCAACGTCACCTTCTTGACGTTGAGTTCGTCGAGAAAGTGGTCCGTAAAAAGGTTGACCGCCTGACGCTCGACATCGTCACCCGGAATGATGATCCATTCCGCCAGCGGTTGACGCACCTTTAAGTTGGACTGCTTCCGGGCCGAACGCGCCAGCGAGACCAACCGAATGGACGAAGCCACATGTGCGGAAAGCGTTTCGTCGATTCGGTCGAGGTCAGCCTGGGGGAACGGAACGTGATGCACGCTCACCGGCACATCGGTAAGCTGTCGGGCCACAAGGTTTTGATAGATCGCCTCAGCCATGAACGGGATGATCGGCGCAGTCAACCGGTTGAAGGTCGTAAGGACTTCATACAGAGTGGCATAAGCCGCCCGTTTGTCCGCCGGCCAACCCTCTGAGTAGAACCGGCGCCGTGATCGACGCACATACCACGTGCTGAGCGCGTCGATGAAGCGGTGCGCTTCGTTGCAAAAGCGGGCTACGTCAAAGGCGCTGTAGGCCTCGTGGGCGACGCCGATCAGCCTGTGTAGATCAGACAGAATCCAGCGATCCAGCAGCGATCGTTCACTCGGGTCGGCCGTGTGCTCGCTTGGGTTGAAGTGGTCCACCCTGGCTAGATTGCAGAAGAACGAATAGATGTTCCACCAGGGCAGGATTACGCCGCGACGTACCTCGTCACAATGTTTGGGGCCGAACAGCACGTTGCGTTCGGGCGGCGTTGAGGCGTAAAGCCAGCGCATCACATCCACGCCAATCTCGTCGGCGGCGATATTGAAGTCGATCGAGTTGCCCTCCGACTTGTGCATCGGCTTACTCTTGTCGTCGAGCACCAGGCCGTGGCCCTTAACTACCTTGAACGGCGACCGGCCCACCATCATCGTGCTGACCGACAGAAGCGCATAGAACCAGTTGCGGAACTGCCCCGGCAACGCCTCGACGATGAAATCAGCCGGGAACCACTGCTCCCAGTAGTCGCGATCCCGGAAATAGCCCATCGTGGTCAGTGGCACGATGCTGGCATCGAGCCAGGGGTTGCCGACTTCCTTGACGCGCGAGACCTCGTCACCTCCGCACTGGGCGCATCGAATCTTAACCTCGTCGATCCAGGGCCGATGCGGCGAATGCCCCTCGAATCGATCCCAGCCGCTTACCGCGCGCTCCTTCAACTCGTCGTGGCTCCCGATCACGTCAAAGTGTCCGCACTTGGGGCATTCCCAGATCGGCAGCGCCAGGCCCCAGTAACGCTTCTTCGAAATCATCCAGTCGCCCATGTTGTCGAGCCAGTCGAGCTCGCGCTGAAGACCCCATTCGGGAATCCACCGCGCCCCCTTGGCGGACTCCTTGATCTGTTCCCGCCAGTCCATTTGGATGAACCATTCGTCCACGAGACGGTAAACGAGCTCGTCACGACATCGCCAACAGTGCGGATATCGGTGGTGGTAGTTCTCCTTCGCAAACAGCAGCGTGCGGGTCTTCAAATCCTGAATGATCGGTTCGGTCGCTTGGTCGAAACGTTGGCCCGCCAACAGGCCGAACTCGGGACGAAACGTGCCGTCCTCAAGCAGCGGGGCGATCTGTGGCAAACCAAGTTCCTTGCCCAGGTGATAGTCTTCACTTCCACAACCGGGGGCGATGTGGACGATGCCCGTGCCCTCCGATTCCGTGACCTCGTTCCAGGCGATGACGCGATGGGCGGCAACCGCCTCAGCCGCCCCGTCCAGCATGTCAAACGGACCGTCATAGGTCAGGCCGATGAGCGACTCCCCCTGGACCTCCTCGATCACCTCAAACGGACCCTTGTTCTTGAACATGGCCCGGATCGACATCAGGCCGGGGATTTTCGATACGTTGGCCGGCTCGACCGGCTGCGTCCGGGGGTTCTCGAAGTTGGCCTTGCCGACGTAATAGATCGTGTCGCCCTGTTTGACTTTCAGATAGCGCATGCCGGGTTTGACGGCGGCAGCCACGTTCGAGCTGAGCGTCCAAGGCGTCGTGGTCCAGACCAGCAGGTTTTCACCCGGGCGCTCCCGAATCGGAAAACGTACGAACACCGACGTGTGCGGCACCTCACGGTAACCCTCGTTCATCTCCATGTGGCTGATGCCCGTGCCGCATCGCGGGCACCACGGCATTACATCCACGCCCTTGTAGATCAGGCCCTTCTCATGGCACTTCTTTAGAAACGCCCAGATGCCGTAGTTGTTCTCGTCGGACATCGTGTAGTAGGAGTTGTCCCAATCCATCCAGTAGCCCAGCCGCTTGGATTGTTCGGTTTGGATGGCGGCGAACTTCTTGGCCCGGGCCTTGCACTCCTCCACGAACCGGTCGATGCCGTACTGCTCGATATCCTTCTTGTTCTTGAACCCATGCTGCTTCTCGACCTCTACCTCGACCCAAAGTCCCTGGCAGTCAAAGCCGTTCTGGTAGCGCAGCTCACGACCTAAGGCGGCGTGATAGCGCTGGTAGATGTCTTTATAGGTTCGGCCCCAGGCGTGATGCACGCCCATGGGGTTGTTGGCGGTGATCGGTCCATCCAGGAACGACCACTTCGGCTTGCCCTTGTTGAGTTCGCGAAGCCTGTCAAAAGCTCCGGTGCGTTCCCAGAAGGCCAACACCTCCCGCTCCTGAGCGGCGAAATCGATTTTCGTATCGACCTTTTCAAACGCCATCCGCTGCCCCAAGGCCGTTAAGCGCGCCTAAGAAGTTTCTTCCCGAGCCGCGGGCTTCAGCCCGCGCGATATTCTCGCTGCTTCGACGGTCCACAACATTGTCTTGTTAGAGTGCCTAAGCCGCCGTTCCAAGGCTGTACTATAGTCGGCTTGAGGAGAAACGTGAATCAGCCGGCAGGCGTGATTGCAGGGGCATGGAGCTTCGCCCGTCCTGGAGCCTGATGGTCTAAGGGTAAGAGTCGCGCTGTCTCCTGGTTGGGCACGGTAAGATTCCAGGAAGTTCGTTGCAGCTACACGCGGCTCAAGGCTATATAATGAAGGAAGTGGATCCTCAAGCCAACCAACCGAGAGAGGGCGAAATCAACCGGCTGCTCCACGCCGCCGCCGATCGGGACGCCTCCGACGTGCATCTCGTGCCGGGGTATCCGGTGACCTACCGGGTGCACGGGCGGCTGGAGCCGGTTGGGGAGGCTGTCGAGGCGGGCCAGGTTCGACGGATGATCGAGTCGATCCTGCCGGAGCGGATCGCCGGGCGGCTGGACTCAGCCAAGAACTTCGATTTCTCCATCGCACTGGAACACAAGGGGGCGCCGTGCCGATTTCGGGTGAATGTATACTTGGCCCAGGGGCAATGGTGCGCGGCGCTGCGGTACGTGGCCAACGAGATTCCGTCCTTCGAATGGATGTCATTTCCCGAGGGCCTAGCCCAGCGGCTGGTGAACCATAAGAACGGGCTGGTCATCATCACCGGCGTGACCGGTTCCGGTAAATCGACCACGTTGGCGGCTCTGGTCAACATGCTGAATCAACAGGGCGGCTACCGCATCATCACCGTCGAGGAACCGATCGAGTTCGTGCACCCGCGCGTCGGCTCGACCCTGGTCACCCAGCGCGAGGTCGGACGCGACGTGGACTCGTTCTTCGATGGTCTGAAGTTCGGCCTGCGACAAGATCCAGACGTCATCCTGGTCGGCGAGATCCGTGATCGGGAGACGGCCCAGATGGCCCTGACCGCCGCAGAGACGGGCCATCTCATCCTGACCACGCTGCACACGCAGGACGCCAAGGGCGCGATCACGCGCATGTGCGATTTGTTCCCCCACGAGGCTCAAGACGATGTGCGCGCACAGCTTGCCCTGAGCCTGCGGTCGGTCATCAGCCAACATCTGTTGCCCTCGGTGCGGGAAGGGCAAAAGCGCGTGTTGGCGATGGAGATCTTACACGTCAACCAGCCGGTGCGAGTAGCTATCAAGTTCGGCAAAGTCGATTCGATCGAGTCGGCCATCCAGACCGGCCGGCGCGCAGGAATGATGACACTCGACGACGACCTCCAGCGCCTCCTGACCGCCGGCAAGATCACGCTTGAGACCGCCCGACGCTTTGCCAAAGACCCCGACGAAATTTCAAAGCCGGCAACTTGATCCAAACGCCCGGCGAATGCCGAACTCCTGATGATGTGCCGTGGCTGACTATATCGCTGACGATTTGGACTTGCTTATTGCGGCGCGACGATAGAACCAGCCATCTTCCGGAGGGTCACGGGTGCGTGACAGAATCGGCGGACGCTTGCTCAACTTTCCGTAGGCATGAATGAAGACGCTATCGAACAGCCCCGAAGGGGCGTTATAGACCAGCCCAGGGCAACGCCCTGGGGTCTGGTGGCCGAGGCGAAGGCAAGCCCTGAAAGGGCGGCATAGGCGTATTCCGCCCTTTCAGGGCTCGCAGTGTCCCGCACTGAATCAGTCCCAGGGCGTTGCC
>JADFMZ010000110.1 GCA_022563615.1 Planctomycetota bacterium | reverse complement strand
ACTGCATGGCCGCAACCGCCTCGATGACTCGTTGTGCCACTCCGCTTTCGTTGTAAACGGGGATTTGCGTCGTCACAATCGGCCAGCGGTCCGGCGGCTGGTCACGGTGATAGGCCTCGATGATCTCGCTCTGAAGTCGCTGACGCCCGGTGACGCGGCGACGGAAGAGATAGAGCAAGACGTACAAGTGCAGGCCGTATATCGCCAAAGCGAGTGTCGCCAACAAGAATATGGCGAGTACGAACCAGAGCATGATCGGATGCACGTCGGTTCCGTCCGTTTCTATTGATCTACAGTTCGAAAAGGAAGTCGGTGGCTAAGAACTTCTAACAAAACCGAGCCGCAGGGTTCAGCCTGCGCGAACGCCGGAGTGTCGTGGGCGCTTTTAAACACGTTTTGCTAGACGATCTAATGCTCCCGGTCGTGAGATCACCGGCAAGATGCCGGTCCCATACGCAGTTCGGTCAGGGTTTCTTGCCCACGTACCACGCGATGCCGAGGCCACGATCTTCCGGGAACCCCAACCGCGCCGCGTTTGGGCGGTCCCCGGAATGCGTCTTGAACTCGCTCCCACCCGAGAAGAGAACGTCCACCCGGTCGGTAGCTCACCGTAACGCTGCCAGTAACGGCAATCTACCGCCTCCGCCGAGAATTGCCAGCAGCCGCGCCGGGCCTCTACCGCGCCCTACCGGCGACCGCCATTCGCCGGGCGTTGGGGTCGGGCCTTTTCGTTTGACAATCCAGGCGGAAACTCCGTACCATCGCCCGAACAGAATCGTCATCCATGGGCTAACAAAGGTTGACATTCGCCTTGGCCGAACTGCGATTGAGTGAATTGTGCACGTTGTTAGGCAAGCACGCCCTGCCGGCTGAGCTGGATGGCGACGATCGCTTAATCCGCGCCGTCAACACGCTTGAGGACGCCGGCGATGGGGAATTGTCCTTCCTCTCCAATCCAAAATACTTGAGCGCCTTGAACAAAACGCGTGCGTCAGCCGTGATCGTCAAGGGCGACTTGGCGGTACCCCGCAAATTGACTGCGGTACGCTGCGGCGATCCCTATGCGGCGTTGTCGGTGGCCATCGTCGCAATCCACGGCCATCGGCGTCATCCTCAATGGGGCGTCAGCGATCACGCCCGAATCGATCCAACGGCCCGCGTCGGGGCCAACGCCAACATCGCCGGTGGCGCCACGATTTCCGCAAACGTCACCATCGGCGACGATTGTACGATCTATCCCGGTTGTTACCTGGCCGATGGCGTGCGCATCGGCCATCAATGCATTCTGTATCCCAACGTCGTCATCTACGATCATTGCGTCCTGGGCGATCGGGTCACGATTCATGCCGGGTCCGTGGTCGGGCAGGACGGTCTGGGATACGCGCCGCAGAATGACCAATGGGTCAAGATTCCCCAGGTCGGCCGAACCATCATCGGCAATGACGTGGAGATCGGGGCCAACTGCGCGATTGATCGGGCGACGCTGGGCGCCACACGAATCGGCGATGGCACCAAGTTCGGCAATGATGTGGTGATTGGTCACGGGACGAAGATCGGGCCCGACTGCCTGTTCGTCGGGCAGGTGGGCGTGGCCGGCTCTGCGACGATCGGCCGACATGTCATGCTCTCGGGTCAGGTCGGCGTCAAGGGTCATCTCACCATCGGCGACGATGTCCGAGTCGGTGCGCAATCTGGGGTTTTGGGTGATGTTGAGCCCAAAGCCGAGATGCTCGGATCCCCGGCCCTTCCTATTGAAAACGCCAGACGCTCGATCTACGCACATCAAAAGCTTCCAGAGTGGATCAAACGAATCAAGACGCTCGAGCGAGAGATCGCCGAGTTGCGCGAGAAACTGGGCGTTCAAAACAAAGCCGACTCCTAGAGAGCCGGTCCCCCTGAGGTTCTATTTCGGATGGGTGGCCCAGGTGTTACCGCCTTCGAATGATCCAACATTGGGCTAAGAATACAGTGAGCAACGTAAGCCCGGCGGCCAGCGCGCCGCGGCGGATGCGGTCGTGGAGGTTGGCCGGGCCGTCGAGCACGCCGCACGACAGCAGTTCCACGCGATCACGAGGATCAGGAGACCGGCGCCGAGATTGCAGATCGTCGAGGCGACCCCTGACCTCGTTCAGATCAGCCTGGGCAAGTTGGAGTCGGGTCCGCGCAACTTCCGTTTGACTGATGGATTGCGCGAATGCCTCGGAACGGTCGGCGCACAGGTTGAGTTCCTGCTGAAGGCTCACAAGTCGGGTGACGGCTTCGTCAAACTCGACGTAGGACTCTTCTAGTTGTCGGCCGGCGCCCGCGATTTGTTCACGTTGTTGTCGCCGGGCGCGCTTCACAGCCGCCGCGTGAAGCCGCCGTTCAATGCCGCTAATCCTCTTCTGCATCCGCTGCCGCAACCCCTGCGCGCTGGTGACGGCGGCATCGAGCCGGAAGTTCTCCTGCGTTTCCATACCGGCTGCTGCAAATTCAAAACGATGCTGCGTCGTTTGAACGCCGTGAAACGCGCGCGCCAGTCTCGAATGCAATACGTGGTGCCGGGCCGTGTCACTCTGGCTTGCGCCGACGGCGTGGAAACTCGCCCGCATGGCCGATCGCTGCTTCGAGGCTGTGAACGCAAAATCGCGCAGCCCAACGCGAATCCGCTGATAAGCATCGAGTAATTCGCCGCTCGCGGGATCCAAGATCAAGCCTTGCAAGGCTTTGAATTCCCGCGTCCAGGATGTTGCGAAGTTCATCAGGTATTCCCGGTAGGCCCGCGTCAAGTCAAGCAACTCGACGCTCGGAGATTCGGCGTCGGCCGTGGTAATCATGGCAGTCATGGATTGCAAGATTCGCAAGAGCTCATCCGTCCCGGCGCCGAGCCTATCCAGCGGCCCGGAGGACGCCTGCCATACGTTGAGCAGATGCAACTTCAATTCGGTCAGCGTGACGTGCTGTTCCGCCAGATCCTGCCGGAGGGCGAGATCCTCCTCCAGGGCCTGACGCCTTTGCTCGCTCGTAACCAGGCCGACCGTCGGTTCCGGTTCCGCCTTCAGGAGTTTCAGGTGCTTTCGGCCTTCGGCCAGGCGTAGGCGAGCGTCGTCGAATTCCCTCCGCCTTGCGTTCCACCGGCCCAGCAGGTTAGCGCGGATACCCGTGGGATCGTTCGCGGGCAAGGATGACTGGAGCGTGCGGTCCCGGGCTATGGCCTCCGTCACGCGGACTTCCAGACGGGAAATGTAGTCGGACAAGACCTCTTCCGCCTCCGTCGGCCGTGCTCGTTGTTCAGCGGCGCGCCCGTCCAGATGAGACAGGTAACCCTTGGCAATGCCCCGCAGCCGGTCAACGGCAGCCGGTCGGTTGGAAGCGATCCACAAGAGCCGAAGCTCCTCGTCCCCCGGTGCGTCCACCCACCATCGATGCGATCGAAGGGCGGACGGCGTCGTGAACTGTTTGGCCGCGTACTCCAACAGCTCCAAACGATACCGGGCGATTCTTGTGCCCGCGTTGTCAGAATCATGATCGAAGACCTGGAAGGTGGCTGCGAGCCGGTATTCGGATTGTCCCGTGAACGTCACCGCGGCGCCGACCAGCAGGCCCGCAAGAACAGCCAGGATCAAACTCGGCTGTCGTTGGTTCTTGTCCGTCCCTTTTTGCTCGCGGGCGTACTTGCCGCCGGCTTCCGAGAGCTGGTGCATCGGCGACCCGGCGCTTGGGGATTGGACGGCGCGTTGCTGTGAAGCGCGGCTTCGCGTCGGCCCCGATCGAACCGAGGATCGCGGATCGGTCACGTCAGCTTTCACCCTGAGCGTCCTGGAGAATCCGGTCGATGCGCAGGCGATCCTCATCGCGGATCGACCAGCCAACGCCGCCGGCATTCTCAAGCACCTGCGAAGCCCGCTTGGCCCCGACCACCGGGGCGGTGATACCGGGTTGGGACGCCGTCCAGTTGATAACCAGTTGCGTCAGCGTCTTGTCGTAGGCCTCCGCGACAGGTCGTAACGACTCCAACATGCGAAGGTTTCGCAGGTATCGCTTCCCAATAAAGTCCGGGTCTCGAGCTCGAACGCCGTCGAAGGTGTCTTTCTCCCTGAACTTTCCGGTCAGAAGACCCTTGGCCAGAGGACTGTAGGCCAGCACCCCCATGCCGTGTTCCCGGCAAAACGGCACGAGATCCTCGGCGGCGCGGCGGGCCACCATCGAAAACGGAGATTGAATGCAATGAATCGGACCGAACTCACGGGCTGCGGCCACCTGCTCACAACTGAAATTCGAGAGCCCGATAGCGCGAATCTTGCCCTGCTCCCGCAGGCCTACCAACGCTTCCATGGTGTCCCGGATCGGCGTGTCCGGGTCGGGCCAATGACACAGGTACAGGTCGATGACGTCAGTTCGGAGTCGTCGCAAACTCTGTTCGCATTCACGGAGGATGCTTGCCGGCGCCAGACACCTCGGCGGGTACCCGTTACGAGTTGACGCGATCGGCAGCCCGCACTTGGTGGCCAGTAGAACCTCGTCCCGCCGGCCCTGGATGGCGTTTCCGACGATCTGCTCGCTGTGGCCCAGCCCATAGACTGGAGCCGTGTCAATGAGGTTGATGCCGCAATCGAGGGCTTGATGGATCGCGGCGATCGACTCCCCGTCGTCGACCGGGCCCCACGTCTCGATACTGCCGCCCATGGCCCACGTGCCCAGGGCCACGGCGGAGACTTCCAACCCACTATCACCGAGGAAACGATGTTTCACGCTCAACCGGCTCCAGTCAGACGGTTTTCCCAAATTGCAACAGGATGACTCCTCCGTGAGGCAGGCCGACACGGCATGGTAGCCGACAGGGCATGGTAGTCTTACGATTTGAGCGCGGCAAGTGGAATCGTGGCCAACCGGCCACCACGCCGCCTGGAGGGTCACGGACCCACACCTACCCGTCACACGAAAGATGAGATGAACAAGAGGGATAATGAACATATAATGCACAGATTGGATCGCTCATGATTTATCTGGATAACAACGCAACGACGCAACCCCTGCCGGAAGTGGTTGAGGCGATGATCCGCAGCCTGCGGGAGGGGTATGCCAACCCGTCGAGCGTGCATCAGTTCGGCCAATCTGTCCGGCATCAGGTCGAATGTGCCCGTGCGCAAGTGGCTGCCCTGATCGCGGCGACGCCAAAGGAGATCGTCTTTACCAGCGGCGGAACGGAGTCGATCAACCTCGCCATCCGCGGAGCGCTGAGCATTCACCCGAATCGCCGGCACATCGTGACGACGGCGGTCGAGCACACGGCCGTGCTCAGTTTGATGGAGCAGCTCGAAACCCAAGGCTACACCGTGGACTACGTCGGCGTGGACCGTCATGGCCGGCTCGACGAAGAGCAATGGGCACGCAGGCTGACCGATGACACGGCGCTGGCATCGATCATACACGCCAACAATGAAACCGGCGTGATCTTTGATGTGCGGCGGCTGGCGGCAATAGCGGCCGACCGAGGCATCCCCGTGCACGTGGATGCGGTGCAGTCCGCCGGGAAAACGCCCATCAACGTTGGAGATTGGCCGGTGCAACTGGTCAGTCTGGCGGCGCACAAGTTCCACGGCCCCAAGGGCGCAGGAGCGCTGTATGTGCGTCGTCGCACGCGCATCGAGCCGCTGATCGTCGGCGGCCGACAGGAACGACTCCTTCGCGGAGGCACCGAGGCTGTGGCGGAGATCATCGGGATGGGCGTGGCGGCCGAGTTCGCTTCGCACGATTGCGAAACGGTCTCCGCGAGTGTCCGCGCCATGCGCGATGCGCTCGAAGCGGGCATCCTTGCGATCCTTCCAAGCGCACGTGTAAACGGCGCCGGTGCGCCGCGCAATGGCAACACGTCCAACATATCGTTCCCGGATTTGGAAGCGGAAGCGATCCTGCTCTTGCTGAGCGAAGCCGGCATTTGCGCTTCCAGCGGCGCCGCTTGCAGCAGCGGATCGCTCGAACCGTCGCACGTCCTGAAGGCTATGGGCATTGATGAATCCACCGGCCACGGCGCCATCCGATTCAGTCTCTCACGTTTCAATACGCAACAGGAGATGGATCGCGTCGTGTCCGCTTTGCCCGACCTGTTATCCAAGCTCACTGTTCTGAGCAGCCGTTGAGGAAACCTATGAAACAAGCAAGAATCGGCATCATTGGCGGAACGGGTCTCGCGGAGGCCTTGCTCAAAGAGGGCGACGGCGAACCGGTGGAGGTGGATACGCCCTTCGGCCCGCCCGCCAGCAAACCCATTCTGGCCAACTGGCAGGGCGCCGAGGTGGTCTTCCTTTCACGCCACGGTGAAGGACATCGATTCAGCCCAAGCGCGGTCCCCTATCGGGCCAACATCTGGGCGCTGAAAAAACTCGGCGTGTCCACGATCATCGCCAGCGGCGCCACCGGCAGCCTTCGTGAAGACTTCGAGCCGGGTCACCTCGTTCTGTGCGATCAGGTGATTGATCGAACCCATCGACGGGAGAGCACGTTTTTCGACCAGGGTCTGGCCGTCCACGTGGAGTTCGCCGACCCCTTCTGCCCCCGGCTGCGCAAGCTTCTGGCTGAGGCCGGACAACAGGTCGAAACCACCGTTCACCACGCCGGAACCTATGTGTGTATGGAGGGTCCGCAGTTTTCGACGCGAGCCGAATCCAACATGCATCGCCAGTGGGGTGGGGATCTGATCGGAATGACCTGCATGCCTGAGGCAAAACTAGCCCGCGAAGCGCAGATGTGCTATGCGCTGGTCGCCTTCCCAACCGATTATGACTGCTGGCGACCGGTGGAAACCACGAGAGGGAAGGAAGCCTTGCTGAAGGAAATCTTGAGCAACCTAAAGACTGCAACGACCCATGCCATCCGACTGATTCAGGAAACGCTGAAACGGCCGGGCATGTTCGAGGCCGACTGCGCCTGCCGCGGCGCGCTGAAAATGGCGATCTGGTCCGACAAGAGTAAGGTGCCCTCCTCCGTGCGACAGCGGCTGGATCTGCTGATCGGCAGCCACTTCGCCGATGAATAGATCGGCGTCCGGGGGATGCGCCGGGTTCTCCTCGGTCTGCCCGGAAATCAGGGTCTATGCAAATGGGTCGCTTGAAGCATTTCGTCGGTTGGGCTGTGATCGTCCTATCGAGTTCTTGCGGAAGGCAAGCGATCGCAGCCGATCAGCAGCCGGGGCCGATCGATCCAGCGGACAATACGACACGAGCCTCAACCCAAGGTGCGGACGTCTACCTGAACGACAGCTTCGAAGCGGCCGATGCGCTCCACGAGGCACGTAAACTGACCGAGAAGGGAAACTGGCTCCAGGCCGCCGAGCTCTTGCAGAAAACCGCGGATGAATCCGGTGACCGACTCGTTCGCGTGGGTTCGGGCCTCTACATCGGCATCCGTCAACACGTCAACGGTATCATCGCGAAGTGGCCCGCCAAGGGTCTCAATGCCTATCGATCACTCTTTGGTCAGCAAGCCCAGGCCCACCTTACTCTGCTGCGGTCACTCCACGATCTGCCCGAATTGCTGACCTTTGTGGAACGGTATTACTGCACCGGCGTGGTCGGCGAAATGATCGACACGGTCGGCCAGTTGGCGATCGAGTCCGGCGAGCTGGACCTAGCCCGACAGATCTACCTACGGGCGATCGAACACCATCCCGACGCACGCGCCCACGCCCCATCATGGCAGGCCGCCGTATCTCTGATCAACGCAATGCAAGGAAACAAGCCGACGCATAGCGTACCCGCCACCGGTCGGGCGGACCCACCGCTGCCGGATGTCAGCCGCAATACCCGATGGATGGGGAAAGATCGCGTGCTGGAAGAAGTTGTGGCTGAGGTGCGCGAAGGGTTCGCGGCGGTCCGCGAGCCGGCCTCACCGCTGGAATGGCCGATCGTCGGCGGGAACCCCGAGCGAAACCGATCTTGCTCGACGAATGTGGACGAACTCGGCCTCTTGTGGCGCTCTCCCTTCGTGGCCCCGACTGAAATCGAATCTTCGACCGGCGATCTCGGCGGCACGATCGGCGATCGCTTCGGCCGGCGACCCTGGATGGCGATCGGGCTGAGTATATTCGGCGTGGCGGCTGTCGGAGCTGCCTTCTCCACGAGCGCCGAAACGCTGATCGCGTTCCGCGCGCTCCAGCGTCCCGAAGATCCGCTTTCGGACACGCAGCTTGCGTCGCCGACGCCTTGTTTTCTTGAGGTCTGCTGCTGCCATATCGCTGATCCTACGCCCCGCCGCTGGCAAACGCCTTGCCCTGCTTACGCCGAACCGTTTCATTCTCGTATCGGATGCCCTTGCCCTTGTAGGGTTCGGGAGGTCGAATCTTGCGAACCGTCGCTGCGAACTCTCCGACCAATTGCTTGTCACAACCGGACACCAGAAACTTCGCAGGATCGGTATCCCCCCGCGCCACAGGCGTTTCCACGGTCACGGTCAGCCCGTCCGGAATGGGCACCTCAAACTGGGCCTTACGCTGGTGCCCGCGCCCCATGAATCCAACCTTCAAGAGCAGCGTTCGGCCTTCGACGTTGCAATTGTATCCCGTGCCGTAAATCAGGAGACGCCGCTCGAACGGCTGGGTCACGCCGCGGACCATGTTGGCAATCAATGCCCGGCTCAGTCCGTGCAGGGCTTTGCTGACCTTTTGGTCGTCGCAGCGGGTCACCCGGAGCTGTCGAGGGTTCTGCTCCAATGCGGCCGTGACCGGTTGGGGCAGATCCCACGAGAGCTCCCCGTGCTTGCCCTTGACCGCGACCGACGATCCGTTGACCGCGACGTCACCGCC
>JADFMZ010000437.1 GCA_022563615.1 Planctomycetota bacterium | reverse complement strand
CCACAAGATTCACGCCCGCAACGACGTTCTGCTCGTCGCCCGCACCGGCGTGACGTTGCTCCAACGGGTCGGGCGGGATGAAACCGGACTCTTCGAGGATGTCACGGAATCGGCGGGATTGGCCGGCATTGGCGCTGGCCGGGTCGTCTGGGTGGATTACGAACATGACGGAGATCTGGATCTTGCCCTGGCCCGCGAGACCGGCCTGGAGCTGTGGCAGAACAACGGCGATGGGCGTTTCCAAAACGTAACCGAGCAGGTGGGCATCCAGGCAAGCGGAACATTCCTGGATGTGGCGGCGATCGACCTGGACAACGATGTCGCCGTCGACCTGATCGCCGCTCGGGGCGAGGCTCCGACGATGGTCTTTGAGAACCAGCGTGCCGGGCGCATGGCACGGATGCCGGAGCCTCCCGGTCCCTGGCCTGCTGCCACGCGCGTGCTGGTCAACGATCTCAACAACGACAGCTACGCCGATGTCGTACTATTGAACCCCACTACCGTCGTCGTGCTGCTTGGGCGCAAAGAGCATAGGCCTCACATCGACCTGGGCGCCGTTCTTCCAGCCGACGCGAAACTTGTGGACTACGACAACGACGGCTGGCTGGATCTTTGCGTCGTCGGCACGAATCGCGGTGACGTGGATCAGGGGGCGGTGCAGCTCTGGCGCAACGTTGCAGGCGATCGATCCGGGATACCGAAATGGGTCAACGTCAGCAAAGAAACCGGATTGGCTGGCATCGTGCTGCCACCGATCAAGGAAGTAATTCCGCTGGACATCGATGCGGACGGCGACACGGACCTGCTGCTCCTGACGGCGGACTCGCAACTTCGCGTCCTGCGTAACGAGGGCGGCCACGCCAACGGTCAACTCAAGATCCGGCTTGCGACCATCAAGACCAACGCCAGTGGGATCGGAACGCACATCGAGCTGCGCGATCGCGGGCGCTTCATCACCCGAACCGTCACGCGGCTTCCCATTGAAATCGGGCTCGGCGGGCTAAAGCACTTGGATTCCCTGCAAACCCTCTGGACCAACGGCGTGGTGCAGAACCAAATCGACGCAGAGTTGACCGCGACGCCTCTGACGATCCTGGAAAAGAACGTAGCCACCGGCTCCTGCCCGTTTCTGTACGCCTGGGATGGGCGTCAGTTTCGCTTCGTTACCGATCTGCTGGGCAACTCGCCTATCGGACTGCCGCTGACACGAAATGTTCTTCTGCCGGCGGACCCGGATGAGATCGTTCGGATCGGCGACGCGGAAAACTTTCCTTCACGCGACGGCGCCTATGTCTTGAAGATCACCGACGAGTTTCGAGAGGTGTTGTACCTCGACCAGGTCAAGCTCCTGGCTGTCGATCATCCTCTCGACATCGAGGTCCATCCGACCGACAAGCTCATGCCGGAACCGTTTCCGCCGTCCGAAGTTTGGAGGCTCGGATCGCCCCGGCGGTTGGTTCGGGCGATGGGTGACGACGGCATCGACCGGACGGAGGCGCTGCGGGCGATCGACGGCGTCTTCGCCCCGCCGGGTGTGCCGTTGCCTCCGCCGTTTCGCGGCATGTGCCATCCCATGACACTGACGATGGACTTCGGCGAGATCGACCCGACCCAGCCGCTGGTGCTGGCGCTGACGGGCTGGCTGCAATACGGCGATGCGAGTACGAACATCGCCTTGTCTCAAAGCTCGACGCTTAGGATTATTCCACCGGCGCTCGAAGCGCAGAGCTCGACCGGGAAATGGTCGCCCGTGGAGGGCATCGTGGGAATGCCAGCCGGCAAGACCAAGACCATTCTCATGGATCTGAACGGTCGGCTGCCGCAAGGGGTGCGTCGTTTGCGCCTGACCACCACCTTTGAAATCCGGTGGGACCGGATCGCGCTATTCGAACGCGCCGCCCCGGATGCGCAACAGACCCATGAACTATTGCCGACGGGCGCCGATCTTCAATGGCGAGGGTTCTCTGAGTTGATCTCGCGCGGGCCGGGGCATCCCACTACGCCCGACCATGACAACGTGGCTGACCGCCCCGCGTGGCGCACGGCACAGGAAGGCTGGTGCACGCGATACGGCGACGTGCTCGAACTGATCCTTCGGCGCGACGACCGGCTAGCCATCCTTAACGCCGGTGACGCCCTGACCCTTCGTTTCGACGCCACCACGCTGGGGCCCGTGCCGCCCGGTTTTGCGAGAACGTTCTTTCTCTATTCGGTGGGGTGGGACAAGGACGGGGATCTTAACGTAACGACAGGACTTACGGTGGCTCCCCTGCCGCGCAACGATCCGAATCAATCATTGTTGATGAGCAGCCCTCACGACGATTGGGACCATCGCTATAATACGCGGTGGGTTCCACGAGACCGATTCACCCCTGCGCGATAACCGCCCGGTGGTGAGTTCTGGAAGATTTGGAGCTTTTAACAAAACCGAGCCGCAGGCATTTTGGAAAAGGCCTGCGCGAACGTCGGAGTGTCTTGGGCGCTTCGAAACACGTTTTGCTAGACGGTCTTAGCCCTGGCGATCAATCCGGTGAATGACGCGATGCTTTCGCAAT
>JADFMZ010000109.1 GCA_022563615.1 Planctomycetota bacterium | reverse complement strand
CAGCCGATCCAATTCGCTCGCCGCCATTCGTGGCCGCGATCCTGCCATTATTATCGACTCCCGCCCCGCCAAAACTGTCACACACCCGATAGCCTGCTTCCCCCCAGCTTGGCACGGATGAGTTGACGACGCAGGACGCGCTGACGCCGGCGCTCGCGATACCCCGAGACGGCGGTGCGGGTAAAAAAATAGGATGCGACGCCCAGCACGAATCCAACCAGCGCGCAGCCAAGCCAAAGCTCCGCGCTGACCCTTTCCAGGATGCCTATCAAATTCTTCCAGAAGTCCAAGGTGAACATGCTGCCCTCTTGGGTGAGTTGCGCCAGTTGAGAAAGCATCGCCTCGTGTTCGCCGGGAGACGGAGAGGAAAGGATCTTGCGCCCCAGCGCCCAGCACGAACCGTAAACCGGAACGAAGGTGAATGGGTTCGTGATCCAGACAATGGGGACACACACAGCCTTGTTGGCGCGGAAGAGGGCGGCGACCGCGATCGCCAGAACGGTTTGAATCCCCACAAGCGGCAACAGCGCAATGAACACGGCAATAGCCGTGCCCAGGGCTACCGTGTGCGGGGAATCGCCTGCATGCAGGACTTTCTGCAAGACGAACCTGCGCACTCTCATCTGATGACGCCGCACCGCGGGGTTCCTTTCCAATACATACTCACCAGCCGGGTGGCCGGGGTCACGGGCGGCTACGCCCCGCGTGGCGGCCTCAAACGGGCACCAGGCCGCAGCACACTGTCATCCTCTAAACGCGGGTGCTTCTACGAGACGGCGAAGCTCTCGCGGAGTCGTCCAAACCCGCTCGTGATTCGTCTCCGACAACGGTTCGCCTTCATTGGTTGGTCGCCGACCCGCCCAATGAAGGTTGACAGAGTACCGGCGCTGAGTCAACCACGAACGGCCAAGATCGTGACAAGACTCCTGTTGTACCCGGCGTTGAAGACCACGGCGGCAGCTTGGAACCATCGAGGCCATCGTCCGCGCTCATGCATGGCGTCACCGACCCCGACCGTGCCTTTCTTGACCGATTCGATCGTGGAATCTAAAACCAGTCACCATGTTTGACGCACTAAGCGATAGATTGAGCGGCGTTTTTCGCAGCCTGCGCGGGCGGGGGCGGATCACCGAGGACAATGTGGCTGAGGCGATGCGCGAGATTCGCACCGCCCTGCTCGAAGCGGACGTGAACCTCGAGGTCGCCCGATGGTTTTGCGATCAGGTGCAGGAAAAGGCCATCGGCGCCGAGATCCTCAAGACGCTCAAGCCGGGTGAGGTCATGGTCAAGATCGTCCACGACGAACTCGTGCGACTGATGGGCCCTGTCGATTCGCGGATTCCGTTCATCTCCCCCGGCCCGACGGTGCTGCTCCTGGCCGGCCTGCAGGGCTCCGGCAAGACGACCACCTGCGGCAAGATCGCCAAGATGCTGCTGGGGCAGGCCAAGCGGCCGCTGATGGTCGCAGCGGACCTGAAGCGCCCGGCGGCCATCGACCAGCTCGAAGTCATCGGCGAACAGATCGGCGTCCCCGTGTACACGGAAAGGGGTCATCAAAACCCGGTTAAGGTTTGTCGAAACGGTATTGCCCAGGCCAAGAAAACCGACCGCGACGTCGTGATCCTCGACACCGCGGGCCGGTTGGCCATCGACCATGATCTCATGGACGAGCTCGCCAAGGTCGCCGCCACCACGAATCCACAGCAAATCTATCTCGTGATCGACGCGATGACCGGTCAGGACGCCGTCAACACCGCCAAGGTGTTCAATGAGCGGCTCGAACTCGATGGCATCATTCTAACCAAGTTCGACAGCGACACGCGCGGCGGGGCGGCGCTTTCCGTCAAGCGAGTGACCGGAAAGCCGATCAAGTTCGTCGGCGTCGGCGAAAAGATGGATGCGCTCGAGGAGTTTCATCCTGACCGAATCGCCGGTCGCATTCTAGGCATGGGCGATGTCCTTTCCCTGGTCGAGCAAGCTCAAAAACAGTTCGACCAGGAAGAGGCGACCCAGCTCGAAGCCAAGATGGCTTCGGGCAAGTTCAACCTCGGCGATTTCGCCCTTCAGCTTCGCAAGATGAAACAAATGGGGTCCATGAAGGATCTGCTCAAGAAGATCCCCGGCATGGGCGACATGTTGGGCGACGAGGATATCGATGAAAGCGAACTCGGGCGGATGGAGGCCGTCATTCACTCCATGACGCCCAAGGAGCGGGCCAACCCCAAGATCATCGACACCTCGCGCCGCCGCCGCATCTCCCAGGGCGCCGGATGCGAACCCACCGATGTAAGCCAATTGGTCAAACAATTCGAGCCGATGCGCCAGATGATGAAGGCGATGAGCGGGCAATCCTTCATGCAGCGCATGCGCATGGGAACGCAGTTTTCGCGCATGATGGCCACCGGATCCGTGCCGAAGTTCAAGTCGGGCACCGCCGTCAATCGTCGCGTTCTCAGCAAGAAAGACAAACGCAAACGACGGCGACGTTAGAGCGCTAGCCGTTCTTGCGAAAACGCCGTAGAGGGGTCATGGGGTGCAACGGCTGTCCCGCAGCGCCCGACGGCATCGTTACGTCCACGTTACTCGCAGACACGGCGCCATCATCTACACTACGCGTGAACGGCGATGAGGCTCGGTTGGCGCATCGCACGCGCCAGGGAGTGTCCATAACTCAGGGCCGGTTCCGCCGGAATGGTCTCGGCGGATTGATGGGGAAAAGGATTCAACCCGCTGATTAGGTTGAACGGGCGTGTCCGCATCCCTTACGATGGACTTCGAGGGCAGGCTTAGGGGTGGTTTCAGCCGTTGCAAGTGTGTTTGTCGCGCTGACCGACCACCTGAGCCGATAGGTTACACAGGCGCCGTCGGAGACCGTTTTCTTCACAGGTACGGTTCGGAAAGGAAGTTCTCACTCGCGTTCCAAGAGGTTGCTGCTGTATGACCCGTTCCGTGTTTCACGACTATCTGAGCCGCAGGCTTCAGCCTGCGCGAAACCGCGAGAACGAGCGTCGGGCACGGGAGGTCGGGACATTGCGCGAGCTGAGTCCCGCAGACCGAGCCGGAACCAAAGCCTCATCCTTTGTAGATCGCAGCATGGGTCCGACGAGACAGCTATCCCGTTCCCCGAGGCCTCCAGGCGAAGCGTCGCCACGATTCAGACGACTTGGGCTGTGGTTACTCATCCTGATTTTGGTCGGCTTGAACGCCCTGGCCATCGCGCAACAACCTCAACCGCCACGGTTGAGACGAGGCGTCAACCCAACGCTGATCCGCCACACGAACCAAGCGCAGCGCGCTCGCACCAGTATGCTGCTTGAAGCCTCCGCGCCGATCCTGAATCTTTTTTCCCGCGCTCGGGAGGGCATCGAGCGGCGCGATTGGAAGTTCACCATCGACTGCCTGCAGCGTGTCATCGACGATCCCGAAGATTCCCTCGTCTCCCGAGCGAATGGCGCGTCGGAAGAGGGCACGCTCTACGAATCGGTGCGAAGACGTGCGGTTCACATGCTTGCCTCGCTGCCGCCCGAAGGCCTGCGCGCCTACCGGCTCATGTATGACGGCAAAGCGAAGGGTCTATACGAGCGGGCAAAGACCGCGCACGACCCCATAATGCTCAGGACCGTCGTCGATCGCTATCCGCTTACGCGATATGGCGATGATGCCGCCGACTTGCTCGCGTCATGGGCGTTGGATGAGGGCCGACCGGGTGAAGCATTAGCCCTTCTGACCGACCTTGTGGAGATGGTTCCCGATCGGGACGTGCCCGAAGCATTGATCGCAGGCAAGATGGCTGCCGCATCCGCCCTGCTTGGACGTGTGGAGCAAGCGCCGGCCGCCGTCATCGCTTTTCGCGACTCTCTCGACCGGGATTCCGTACCCGATTGGTTTCGCACGCTTGAACCGCAGGGCCGTCATGAGGACGCGGCTCGCGGAAATGAGCGTGCGGCATCCGATCAACCCGTCGTACCGGCCTTGCCCTTCAGCGACCGGCTGGCGGACATCCCTGGACGATCCGGACGCATGCCGCCGATCGACCCGACGTTCGTCGATCCGGCCCCCTGGCGATTCGAGCTTCCGGGCGACTTCGTTCCGTGGCCGCGTCGCGAGCCGGAACTCGACCCCGCCGAGACGCTTGAGCTTCCGACGGCTTACCTGGTGCGATCCGGCCCACAACTGTTCGTCCGATTTCCAACCGGTGTCGCGGCGCTCGACATTGACGACTTGACAATGTTGTGGCGGCACCCGCCCGTTGAAGAACGAGCACCTGCATACAACCGCGCCGATCCGCGCTCCTCGAAGCCCGCGCGCTCGACCCCCAATGCCGGGGGGCGATCCCAAGACGAAGTCGCGGTCGAGTTGTCGGTGTCTCATGGCTTGGTCTTTAGCGTTGAAGATGGTGAACCAACCCCTGGCGCTCCTCCGCTTGTTCGATCGCCAAGACGAGGCTCGCTACCCATGGTCGAGGGGCGTGCCAATCGTCTCGTCGCGCGCAACGTCGAGACCGGCGCCGTTCGATGGCAGCGAGGTCGAACCGGCGACCCGGATGATCCTCTGCTGGGCGTCTCGTTTCGCGCAGCCCCGCTAGCCGTGGGAGACGCCGTTTGGGTGCCCTTTGTGCAGCGCAGCGACCTGTTCCTGGCTGTGCTTGATCCCCGGGACGGTTCGCTGATCCACCGCATCGCGTTGGGGTCGCTGCCTAACCCCAGCGGCGCAGGGCTCGTTAAGACTCCAGCGTTGCCCCTGGCGGCGGCGAACGGCATGGTCTATGTGCCCACCGGCAATGGCGTGCTTTTCGCGGTGAACTCCACGACCTACGCTCTGCGATGGGCCAACCAATATCGCAGCCCTCCACAACCTTCCAACGCGGAGGTGTTGGCCCCTCAGTTTCTCCGGGGGCGATCCGGCGCGCTTGCTGCGGAGGAGGAAACGGGTTCCTGGCTTCCATCCCGACCCGTCATCAGCGGCGGGTTGGTTCTCCTGGCGCCGACGGATCATGGGAATCTATTGGCCTTTTCAGCAACCGGCGGTGAATATCGCTGGTCGGCGCCGGGCGGCGATTCCGCATACATCATCGCCGCGGTCGCCGATCGCGTATGGCTTGGCGGACGGGCCGTCGCATGTTTGTCCCTTTCCGATGGTGAAGAGCTTTGGACCACAGAGGAATGCACAGGGGAAGATGATGAAAGTATGGCTCCGTGCCAAGGTGATCTTTGCCCTACGCCTTGCTTTACCGGAACACCGACCGGCCGCGCGATCCTGTCGGGCTCCGTCATTCACGTTCCCACGACCGAAGGGCTTTGGTCCCTGGACTCCTTGACGGGAGCGCCTACAGGCCGCAAGCCCTTGCCCGACTCTCAGGCGCCGTTGGGAAACCTTCTTTGCACCGCCACGGCCATGTTCAGCGTGGAGCCCACATCGGTACGAAAGTTTCCCGATATGGAACGCACGTTCGCGTCAGCCCGCGCAGAGCTCGAAACGGAATGTGAAGGCGATCTTTGCACTCCCCGCAGCCAAGTGTCGGCGGTTCTTCGTCTGGCCTGGATGCACCTGTTGAGCGACGATCCTCGATCAGCTTACGAACTGATAGACTCGCTCGAGGCTGGGCGCCGTGAGGGATCGGAGGATTTTCTCAGGCTCACGCCCGAGGCTCAGAGACCCCGGCGGGAACGCGCCGTGGCGCGCATGAAAGTGGAATCGCTGCTTGCGATGGCTCGAAACGCGATGCAGCCGAGAGGGGAATGCAAGGATAATCCTCGTCTTTCCCGTTGTTCTACCCCCGAGCAGGCCATGGGGTTTCTTCAGGAAGCGCTCGCCTCTGCCCGAACACCTGAAGATCGCATCCGCTGCACTCTGGCCATCGCCGATCAAAGTCGAGCGATGGGACAACCGGACCAGGCGTATGAAACGTTGCTGGCGGTCGGTCTCAGCGCAAGCGCCGACAAGTTTGTGTCCTTGACGGAGCGAATCAGGAGCACGGCTCGATTCGACATCGCAAGACGCCTCCGCGTTGCGGAATCGGAGCTGACAGACGCTCAGCGCAAGAGTCTGACGAAAAGCCTTTGGGCCAGGATAGAAGGAGCCGCCGACGCGCTCCATCGAGCCGGCGACACGGATACGCTCGCTTCGGACGGCGCGTTGCGTCCCCGCCAAGCCCGCGCGAGGCTTAACGTGGCGGCTGATCTGCTCTCTGCCGGTGCTGCGGGCACCCAGGCAGTTCTCGCCCTGGCGGAATGGGATCTTAAGCACCTCCGCTATGAGCCGGCCGAGCAACTCCTGCGCACGGCGATCCGGTGGGATGCGGACCCGGCAACTACGCTGACCGCCCAGATGCGGCTTTGCGCCACCTATTCGGAGCCTTTCTACCGTGACGCCGGCCTGTTGGTTCCGTGTCTGGACCGGTTGCTGCGTCGATTCAGTGCCGATGACGCGCTCGAGCAGGCTCTTGAAACGGTTCCTCGACCGGAACCGCTCGGCAACGGCCGCTTCAACACACTGGGGGAATGGACCGATGCCTTGCGCGCCACTGCCGGGGAGAACGAGGAAGAATCCAACACCGTAGCGGCGCTCGCTCCGGGCCTGCAGTGCGAACCAGGAGGGGCGTCGGCCTGGTCGGTCTACCTCGCCAAGAGCGGACAGAAC
The DNA here is from genome assembly GCA_022563615.1 of Planctomycetota bacterium. Classification (GTDB taxonomy): domain Bacteria; phylum Planctomycetota; class Phycisphaerae; order UBA1845; family UBA1845; genus JADFMZ01. The sequence continues at coordinate 2,212 of JADFMZ010000109.1, read as the reverse complement.
GCCAAGTCCTTGCCCTTCACTCCCTCGGACGAGTTGCAGCAGAGACTGGATCGAGCCGCCGGCATCGCCTCTCCGCGACTGGTCCATTTTGATCGCGGAGACAACGCCGTTCTACGCCGTCGCACAATCTTTCACGTGGCTGGAGACTTGATTTACTGCCAACGTCCTGACACGGGCGAGCTTCTGTGGCATACCACATTGCAGTCGCCGGATGACTTCTCAGACGGTATTGACAGGCAACTCTGGAGATCAGCCAAGGAGCCGAGGCGGGCTGTGTACGACGGGCAGACGGCCGTCTTTAATGGGTTGGACGGGCTCTACGCGGTCGGACTGGTCACCGGGCGGCGGCTTTGGATGCGCCCCTATGAGTTTGCGAGCGAATCCGGTCGTCCGTTCGAGCGAGATCGGCTGATGGCCGCCGACAACGGGTTCCTGGCGGCCATGCCTCGCGCCGGCCGGCTTACGCTGATGCGGATGCGCGACGGAGCCACCATCTGGGAACGCGACCTGCGTGGCGAACGGATTGCGCAAATCGACATGCGTGGGAATCGCATCATCACGCAGGATCCCTACCGTCAACGGATTCATCTGTTCGATGCGACCGACGGGCGACTCATCCGGCGCGTGCTGCTGCGTCAACCCGACATTCACAGCGGTCTGGTCGACCTGGTCCTGACGGCGGGCGTGCTGTGCGGCCCGGACGTTGTCGGCAATTCTGAGCGAATCTTGGCCGTCGATGTGGAAACCGGCGCGAACTTATGGACCCTGGAGCTGGACAAGCCTTTGATCCAGTTGTTTGAGCCTAGGGAAGGATTCGTTGGGGTCGGGCTGCTGGGCGGAGATCTGCGGATCATCGAGGCGGTCACCGGCGAGGTCTTGCTCGAGCGCCGCGTCCCTTCGGTTCATGCGGTCGTGGACGCGGGAATGTACGAAGGTACGCTCATCATTCAAGCCGTCAACATTCGGCGCGACAAACTGCATCCGGAACTGGTCGGGATGGATATCGCCACGGACACTGAATTGTGGCGGCGCAAGGATTTGACGGCGCTGGGTTGGCAGGAGACGCCCTTTGATGTCATCGAAGGAGTCGTGCCGGCCATTGTGGAGCATAAAAATACCGAATCACCGCAGGTACGACGCCTGGATCTGGTAATGATCGACGCGCGAACCGGAAAAAACCGAGGCAACGTTGCCAACCTGACCCAACACCGGTCCCAGGCTCCCTTGCGCCTGGACTTTGACATCCGGCCCGATGCCGCCATCGTGGACACCGGTTTGGGAATCAAGGCCTTTCGCCTCGAGCGCATAGCGGACGATCCGGAGAAACGCTTTTGATGCAGAATCAATCGGATTTATTATCGGGTCGGTGCCGGTCAGGAAGTTTACGCCTGAATTACACCGCGATTGCGCTTTCCTGCGCAGCGGCTTGCCTGGGTCTTCTCGGGACGACCGCGGTAGCGGCGCAGGCCGGCGCCACAGGCTCAACAGCAACGCGCTGGCCGGAGGGTATCACTCCGGCGACGGCGAAAGCGATCGATCGCGGGCTGGCGTATTTGGCCAGCCATCAGAACCGCCAGGGAGCGTGGTCCAATAAGGGCGGCTACGGCGCGTATCCCGTGGCGATGACCTCGTTGGCGGGTCTGGCGATGCTCATGGACGGCAACACCACGACGCAGGGCCGGTATGCACCCCAGGTCGATCGGGCGGCCAAGTACGTGCTTCGGTCAGCCGGCGCCAACGGCATGATCGGGCGGATGGAGTTCGAGCCCCGACCGATGTACGGGCACGGCTTCGGCATGTTGTTTCTAAGCCAGCTTTACGGGATGACCGAGGACGCCGACCGGGCTTCACAAATCCATGGGGTCTTGTCGCGGGGCGTGGAACTCACCACGCGGGCGCAAAGCCGAGCAGGGGGCTGGATCTACACGCCCACTTCGGGTGGCGACGAAGGTTCGGTCACGATTACACAGGTTCAGGCGCTGCGGTCGTGCCGGAATGTCGGTGTGGCCGTCCCGAAAGAGACCATCGACCAGGCCATGGATTACCTGGCCCGATCGCAGAACAGCGACGGAGGCATTCGCTATTCGGTGCGGCAGCGCGGCGGTACGTCGCGAGTGCCGATCACGGCGGCGGCGGTTTGCTGCTGGTTCAACGCCGGCGAGTATGACAACCCCCGCGCCCTACGGGCGCTGGAGTACGCCAAGGGAATCCT